>CAIXZI010000386.1 GCA_903923915.1 uncultured Bacteroidota bacterium | reverse complement strand
CTGTTCAAACAGTTACAGTAAGTGCTGCCGGAACGTATTCTGTTACACTTAAAAATATTTCGGATACCAGTTGCCATTTTTCTATATCTACCAATGTTCAGGCAATTTCTATACAACCAACGGCATCGTTTACAAACGGAACCGCATGTGTTGGTGCAACAAATTTTATAAATTTATCTACCAATAATCCGCAAAACTCTTTGTGGAAATTTGGCGATGGAACTTTTTCTACATTTCAAAACCCCACACATATTTATACAGCTGCCGGAAATTATACGGTTACATTAGTTGCAATTAACAGTTGTGGAAAGGATAGTATTAAAAGAGTAATTACAGTTAACCCATCCCCGTCATTAACGGTATCTCCTACTTCTTATACGGTATGTTCGGGCAGCTCGGTTGCATTAACAGCAGCAGGAGCAAGCACTTATTCTTGGGGTCCTGCCCAAGGATTAAGCAGCACTAATGCTCCAACTGTTGCTGCGTCGCCTGCTGTAGCTACTGTTTATACTGTAATGGGAACTTCAAGTGTAGGTTGCTCGGCTATTAAAACGGTAACCTTATCTGTATCTCAACCAACTATTACGGCCGCGTTTACTCCTACAAACCCGCTTTGCTACGGTAGTTGTAATGGGGTTATTACTACCAGTGTTACAAGTGGCATAGGTAGCTACACCTATTTTTGGAATACAAGTGCAACAACAAGTTCACTTACAAATCTTTGTGCCGGAAATTACACAGTAACTATTAAAAATACTACCTGCGGAACTCAGCTAATAAAAACGTTATCTATAACAACGCCTGCGCCGGTGGCAGAAAATATTACTCATTCAAACGCAACATGTATTCCGGCAAATGGGGCAATTTCAATTACTGCTTCCGGTGGTACTTCTCCTTATACGTACGCAATTAATACAGGAACGTATTCAGCATCAAATTCATTTACCGCACTTAGTGCGGGTACATATACTGTGTTTACAAAAGATAGTCATAGTTGCTTAGCCTATTCATTAGTAACCATAAGCCAATCAGCTATTAATAATCCTACTATTACGGTTACATCAAATCCTGATACCATATGTAGCGGAGATAGTATTAAATTAAGTGCGCAAGGCGCTACTACCTATACTTGGATACCTTCTACCTATTTAACTAATTCGGGCAGTGCCAGTGTTGTTGCGTATCCTCCAACATCTATAACTTATACCGTTGTAGGAAGCGATGTAAATAATTGCAAAAGTTATAGTACAGCTTCTTTAATAGTGCTTGCTGCTAACAGCACTTTTTGTGCCACCGTTAGTGGCTTGGTAAACACACACAATGCTTTTTCACCCAACAATGATGGCTTAAATGATTTATTTATAATTGATAACATAACGGATGTTGCCAGTAACCATGTTTATATTTATAATAGATGGGGGCAACTGCTCTGGGATAAATCAAAGTATGATAATACAACTGTTGTTTGGGATGGTAAAACGCAAGAAGGCGTTGCACTATATTCAGGAACTTATTTTTATGTTATTGAAATGGAAGGGCAAACAACTTTAAAAGGTTGGGTAGAATTAACTAAATAGATTTTATGAAGAAATTAATAGTGTCTTATATCTTGCTTCTTATATCTAGTTTAGGTAAGGCGCAGCAAGACCCACAATACAGTCAGTATATGTTTAACCAATTGGTTATAAACCCGGCTTATACAGGCACAAAAGAAGCTTTAAGTGCAGTGGTTGATTTGCGTAAGCAATGGGTTGCTATGCCGGGCTCGCCACAAACCGGAACTATAAGCATGCATGGTTCTATATTTAATAGTTTTGGTATTGGTGGGCATTTAATTGCAGAAAGTATTGGTCCAGCAAGTTGGACAGCTGCTTATGCCGATTTGGGTTATCGTTTTAAATTAGGAAAAGGAAAGTTAAGTTTTGGTTTGTCTGCTGGAGTTATAAACTACCATGTAGATGCTAATAAACTTGATTACAAAAATGGTGGAGAACCCATGCTTAACTATACCGGACAACGAACCAGGTTTGATATTAATGCCGGGTTTTATTATTACACGCCATCGTTTTATATAGGTGGTTCTATTACGCATCTTACCAGCCCTAATTTATATAGCGATAATACTACAGTAACAATTTCTCCAACGGTGCAAAAAAACGTAAGCTTATTTTTTAGTTTGCAACCACATAGTTTTTTATATGCAGGTAAAGGCTTTCAGATAAATGATAATTTGGTTGTCAATCCATCCGTAATGTTAAAAAACATCCAAGGCACTATTACTTCAATAGATGTTAATTGCAATTTCTTATTGAAGAACAGAATTTGGCTTGGCATTTCTTTGCGCAGTGGTTATGGCATTGTGGGTCTTGTACAAGTTTATGTAACTGATAAGTTTAAAATTGGATATGCTTATGACCAAGGTTTAAATAAAATTGGCATTGCAGGTCAATCGTCTCATGAAGTTGTTTTGAGTTACAATTTCAATGCATTTAAATCTAAAATACTTTCACCAAGATACCTGTAGTTATATGAAAAAATTAGTCCTGGCGTTTATTCTTATTCTTACTTTAAATTGTTTTGCTCAATATAAAACGGGTGTAAAATACTTTGAAGGTTTTCAGTATTCAAAAGCCATTCCCTGTTTAAAAAAAGCGGCCAATAAAAATGGTGTAACTAAGTTAGATGCTACTATAAAATTGGCCGATTGCTATAGATATATAAAGGATTATAAAAATGCAGAAACCTATTATCAAAAAGCAATAGAGCAGGTTAGTACAGAATCTGTTTTGCATTACAACTACGGAATGGTTTTAAAAAATAATAATAAGTATGACGAAGCCTTAAAACAACTGGCCTTATTTCTTAAAGCAAATCCAAATGATGTAAAAGCAAAAAATGCGGTAAAATCTTTTAATGATATTAAGGCTTGGCAAAGCCTTCCGAAAGAATATGAGATAACAAATGTGGATAAAGTAAATACTAAAAAATCCGAATTTTGTCCGGCGGTTTATGAGGGTAAATTATTTTATACTACCTGGCAAATAAACGATTTAGTAAATTATGAGAAGTTTGATTATGACGGAACTCCTTTTTTAAACATCTATTACAATGTAATAATTGATGGTATGAATTTTTCTCATCGTAAAAATTTTTCTAAAAAAATAAATACCCAGTATCATGATGGTCCGATAAGTTTTAGTAAGCAAAACGAAATATATTTTACGCGCGTAAACTATATAAAGCACAAAAAAGATAAAGCTTTTGTTAATCGTCCACAATTATTTGTTGCAGTAAAAAAAGGCAAAAACTGGTCAAAACCGCAAGCGTTTCAATACAATAACCCTAATTATTCTATAGCGCACGCCAGTATTTCAGACGATGGTAATTACTTGTTTTTTAGTAGTGACATGCCGGGTGGTTCTGGTGGAATGGATATTTGGGTTTGCAAAAAAAATGCTTCGGGATGGGATAAGCCACAAAATTTAGGAGCAGATATAAATACAGATGGTAACGAAGAATTTCCGTTTATTAGAAACGATGGCATGTTGTTTTTCTCTTCAGATGGTTTGCCCGGCTTTGGAGGTTTAGATATTTTTAGTGCCAAGCAAATTACCGATACATGGATTTTAAATCGAAATGAGGGTGTAGGCATTAATAGCTTGGCAGATGATTTTGGGGTGTTTTTTACCGATAATAATAAAGGATATATTTCTTCAAATCGAGATGGAGGTAAAGGTGGCGATGATATTTATCAATTTACATTTACACAAAAACTTATTACTTTAGATGGTACTATCCTTAACAGCAAAGAAACCAATGATTTTGCAAAAGATGTAAAAGTTTTGTTAGAAGATAATCAGGGTAATCGTATTAATGATACACGCACTAATAACGAAGGGTATTTTAAGTTTGATAATCTTTCATCAGAAAACAAATACATGGTTAAGATTGATGAAAATGATGCATCATTTAAACAACAAAAAAGATTTTTTTATAAAAACGCTAAAGGAGAAGTGGTTCGTGTTACCGTTATAAATGATAAGGGAGAAAAATATGTGTTTAGAAATTTACCTTCAGATGTTGGTGCTTTACCGGAGCTTAATTCGCCTGATGATGTAACCTTAGCGGGTAATTTATTGTACGGAGAAAACCCTTCATTGCCAATTGCCAATAAAAAAATTGTTCTTAAAGATGGAAAAGGAAATATTATAGACGAAGCAACTACCAATGCTTTTGGTGCTTTTGTATTTACTAAAATTCCTGCCGACGAAAATTATTTTATTAGTATGGCAGAGGTTGATGCATCTATCCCACGCAATTCAAAAGTTATTATTACCAATAAAAATGGCAAGCAGGTAAGAGTTTTAAAGGCTGATGGAAAGGGTTCTTTCGTTTATGATTTGTTGGCATCTGATAAAAATGCCATGAAGGATTTAAAAGTAGAAGATGCTGATTTATTAATGAATATAGCCGGAAAGATTTTAGGTCCGAATAAAGTGCCACTTAAACGTGTAAAAGTATTTTTATTAAACGGCAAGGTAGCTTTGTTAGATACTTCAATTACCGATGACGAAGGGATATTTAGATTTAACAAACTTCAATCATCAGGAGATTATATTTTAAATATTAATGAAAACGACGAACAATTAAAAGACCTGGATAGAATTTATATAACCGATTTAAAAGACAAAATTATTCGCGAGATATATAGAAACAAAAACAAAGGCTTTTCATTTAATTTATTGCAAAGCGATAAATCTACTTTAAAAGATATTTATGTAGAAGATCCTTGGTTAGATGTTCTGAGTTTAAAAAATAAAACCAACGAAATTACCATTATAGAAAATGTGTATTACGCTTTAAATGCCTATAAATTTGATGATGCGGGGCAGCGTATAATGGATAAAGTAATTCAGGTAATGAATAGCAATAAAAACATTAACATTGAAATTAGCTCTCATACAGATGCACAAGGCGATGATAAAAACAATTTGGTTCTGTCTCAAAAACGAGCCAAATACGCAGTAGATTATATTATTTCTAAAGGCATTAGTGCTAAACGTTTAAAAGCTATTGGTTATGGCGAAACAAAATTGATCAATCAATGTGGCAATGGCGTAACATGCTCGCCTGCTGAGCACGCTAAAAATCGCCGTGCCGAGTTTAAAATTGTTGACACCGGCAAGCAATAAATCTTACCTGCGAAACTCAATTATTTATCTTTAATAAATGTTAACTTACCTATTTGTATTATGCTATTTAGTTAGTTAATATAACTTTGTACAAAATAAATTTAATGGATAGCAAATCTTTAAATAAAGTAAAACCAACCTTCACAAAATACGAAGTGCTGGTAATTGCTATATTGGCTATCACACAGTTTACAGTAGTCTTAGATTTTATGGTGCTTTCTCCAATGGGCGCACAGCTTATGATAGAGTTAAATATAAACACCTCTCAGTTTGGCGCCGTTGTTTCTGCTTATGCATTTAGTGCAGGCATAGCGGGTATATTAACAGCGGGCTTTGCCGATAAGTTTGATAGAAAAAAACTACTTATGTTTTTTTACATCGGCTTTATTTTTGGAACTTTTTTGTGTTCCATCGCTCCCGATTATAATTTCTTATTAATGGCACGTATTGTAACCGGGTTATTTGGAGGAGTAATTTCATCTATATCTTTTGCCATTATTACAGATTTGTTTAAAATGGAAGTACGTGGTCGTGTAATGGGCTTTGTGCAAATGGCCTTTGCGGTTAGTCAGGTTATGGGTATTCCTGTAGGATTACTTTTAGCAAACCACTTTGGCTGGCATTCTCCTTTCTTAATGATAGTGGGTTTTGCAACCATAGTGGTTATTGTAATTTTCTTTTATATCAAGCCAGTTACAGAGCATCTAAAATTAAAATCAGACAGAAACGCGTTTCAACATTTATTAAAAACACTTTCAACACCAAATTATATAAGAGGTTTTATGGCCACTGTGCTATTAGCTACAGGAGGTTTCATGCTAATGCCCTTTGGTAGTGCATTTAGTATAAGTAATTTAGGATTAACACAAAATCAACTCCCTATTCTGTATTTTGTAACAGGCATTTTCTCAATGATATTTGGTCCAATTTCAGGCAGACTAAGCGATAAAATTGGCAAATACAAAATGTTTATCATAGGCTCTTTAATATGCATCACAATGGTTTCTATTTACACTCATTTAAGTGTAACTCCATTATGGGAAGTAATTTTAATTAATGTAATTCTATTTATAGGCATTTCATCTCGTATGATTTCCGCTTCATCCTTAATGACTGCCGTACCCGAACCACAAGACCGCGGCGCTTTTATGGGTATCAACGCATCCATACAACAAATATCAGGTGGTATAGCCGCATTTGCAGCAGGTAAAATAGTTATTCAAACAAAAAATGCGCCCTTGCAGCATTATGATATACTTGGCTACGTAGTTTGCACCAGCATGCTTATTACTATTTGTATGATGTACATCATAAACAAACAAGTAATGGGTAAAAACAATTCCCAAATAGAAAAAGTAGAAGCAACACCTGCCGAAGCTTAATTTATTGTTTGGGCGTTCCGGTTGATTACAACCGTAGGGCTTTCCGCGCTGCACGGCAGCTTGCTGCAATCCCTAACGCAAAAACATTATCTCGCAAAAAATCATTAACTTAGTGTGGCATTAGATTTGCATATACTTACTTGCTATGAAAAAGTTTTTTTTACATTTTATTAAAATAACACTTGCTTGTTTTGCATTAAGTCTTTTTTTATTTTTTACTCAAGAGCCTAAACTACCTGCATTTCCGCAAAAAGTAACAACGGTTGATTTAACTGAAAAAACCAACGAAGCTTTTAAAGCCGGAGAATCGCTTAGTTATCGTTTACATTATGGCATTATGGATGCCGGTGTAGCTGTAATTGAAGTAATGCCCGAAATAAAAGAGTTTGGCGGCCATAAAGTATATCACATAGTAGGCAATGGTTATTCTAAAGGCACGTTTAACTGGTTCTTTAAAGTAAAAGATAGATTTGAAAGTTATATAGATAAAGATGCGCTTGTGCCTTGGTATTTTATGCGCCGTTGCGATGAAGGTGGTTATATCATTAATCAAGATTATTTATTTAATCATTACGCAAAAAAAGTAGATGTGGGCGATGGTAAAAAATACGATGTGCCCGATGGTATTCAGGATATGCTATCGTCTTTTTACTATGCCCGTAACATAGATTTTACAAATGCTAAAGAAGGCACCATTTATGAAATTCCAAGTTTTGTAGATAAACAAACCTGGACACTCAAAATAAAATACGTGGGTAAAGAAACTATAAGCACAGATGTAGGTAAATTCCGTTGTATAAAATTTAGACCTATTATTCAAACCGGACGCATCTTTAAAAAAGAAGAAGACTTAAACGTTTGGATAACCGATGATAAAAACCACATTCCTATCAGAGCGCAGGCAAAAATATTAGTAGGTTCTATAAAGATGGATTTAACATCGTATAAAAATTTAGCCAATGCTACTTCTAAAGTAGATTAAAAAGAACTAAATATTAAAACCCAAATCCTACTTAGCATTTAGAAATTAGATTTTAGTAGTTTTGTAAAATGCGTATTGTATTTATGGGTACTCCGGCTTTTGCTGTTGAGTCGTTAAAAGTTTTAGTAGAAAATAAATATAACGTAGTGGGCGTTATTACCATGCCTGATAAACCTGCCGGGCGCGGGCAACAAATACAACAAAGCGCTGTAAAAGAATTTGCCGTGCAGCATAACCTACATGTACTGCAACCAACCAACTTAAAAGATGAAACTTTTTTACAAGAACTAAAATCATTACAAGCCGATTTGCAAATTGTAGTGGCTTTTAGAATGTTGCCCGAAAGTGTTTGGAATATGCCACCTTTAGGTACATATAACTTACATGCATCTTTGCTGCCGCAATACCGTGGTGCTGCACCTATCAACTGGGCAATTATAAATGGAGAAAAAGAAACTGGCATTACTACCTTTAAATTGCAACACGAAATAGATACTGGTAATATTTTGATGCAAGATAGAGTAATCATCACACCTGAAATGAATGCAGGGCAATTACATGATATATTAATGATGCGAGGTGCAAGCTTAATGTTGCAAACCGTAAAAAAAATAGAGCAAGGCAACATTACTTTAACCGAACAAAATAAATTACTTGAAGGTCAGCAAGCAAAACATGCACCTAAAATATTTAAAGACACGTGTAAAATAAATTGGAATGAATCATTAGAAAATATTCATAATCTCATTCGTGGCTTGTCGCCTTACCCTTGTGCCTGGACGGAGTTGCAGGCTGGCGATAAAAAAACAATCTTTAAAATATACCAGGCAAAGCAAGAAAAAGTGCAACACAACTTATCTATCGGACAAATAAAAACAGATAATAAAACATTTTTTAAAATTGCTGTAGATGCCGGATTTATTGATGTTACAGAGCTTCAGATGGCAGGCAAGAAAAAACTTTTCATTACCGAATTTTTAAAAGGTTTTTCATTTGATGAAAATTCATTTTTCGCTTAAAAATAAATTCCTTTATTAATAGAGCTTATAGCCCTTATCAGCTAAAAAGCATCTGTTATTAGCCAAATGTGGGTTGTTAACATGTTGAAAACCTATATTTAGTAGGTCTTGCAGCCTATTTTATCAACAAAGGGGCTGTTTATCAACAATTTCAGCACTTTTTTTGGCTGTACCTATTGACAAGTAGGCTTTTCGTATATACATTTGCTCTGTTCAATTAAAATTAAGTTTAACCCTAAAAAACAAAAAACATGAACAAAGGTGAATTAATCGATGCTATTGCAGCACATTCAAAATTAACAAAAGCTGATGCTGGTCGTGCTTTAGAAGCGACTCTTGAGACTTTTGAAAAACAATTAAAAAAAGGTGACCGTATCGCTTTAGTAGGTTTCGGTTCTTTTTCAATTTCTAAACGCGCTGCACGTATGGGCCGTAATCCTCAAACAGGAAAAGAAATTAAAATTGCTGCTAAAAAAGTAGTGAAATTTAAAGCTGGTTCTGACTTAGCTAAAAAAGTTAACAAATAGTATTTGATTAACAAATTAAGAAAGCCTTACAGCAATGTGAGGCTTTTTTATTTTACAGATATTCTTACCTTTGAAACGATTTAGGGCGTAAAAATTTACTTATAAATAACTCAATTAGTATAGCGAAAAATGCCCCACTAAAAACTAATAATTTTAAACAGCATGAAGATTGACAAGAACAAAGTAGTATCGGTAAACTATCATTTAACCGGAAAATTGGATCAAGAACCAGAAGAACTTATTGAACAAACATCTAACGAAGAACCTTTTGTGTTTTTGTTTGGAGCAGGTGGTATGCTTGAAGATTTTGAAAAAAACATGGCAGGTAAACAAGCCGGCGATGCGTTTGATTTTCATATAAAAGCCGGTAAAGCGTACGGCGATCATAACAGTGATTATGTTGCAGAAATTCCTAAAGAGGCTTTTCATGTAGAAGGTAAATTTGATGCAGAGCGCGTAAAAGAAGGAGAAGAGTTACCTATGCTTGATAGCGAAGGTCACCAAATGCAAGGTATGGTTGTTGAAGTAGGCGATAAACACGTAGTAATGGATTTTAATCATCCCTTAGCGGGATATGATTTGCATTTTGTTGGAAGTGTATTAGAAATACGTGATGCAACTGCAGAAGAATTAGAACATGGGCATGTACATGGGCCACATGGGCATCATCACTAAGAATTGTACTAATTAGTAATGTAAAGCCATCTGATAAAACGGATGGCTTTTTTATTTTCAAATGGCTTTCAATAGTTATCTTTACAGCCATGTTTAATGAACTAAAATCATACGGTCGATTTTTGCTTCCTCTTTACTTATTGATGGGGATTACTGTTTTAGGAACGGTGGGTTATCAATTAATTTGCGGGTATGGTTTAGTGGATGCTTTTTACATGACCATCATTACCATTGCTACGGTTGGTTTTGAAGAAGTGCACCCGCTTGATATGTGGGGTAAAATTTTTACCGCCCTTTTGGTGATGATAAGTTTTGGTATATTTGCTTATTCCATTAGTGCTGTAACTCGTTTTGTTTTTGACGGCGAGTTTAACCAACTTTATAAGAACAGAAAAGTGAATGCAACCATACAAAAATTAAACGATCATGTTATCATTTGCGGTTATGGTCGTAATGGCAGGCAAGCCGCACAAGTATTAAAAAAGCACAAAAAACGCTTTGTGGTAATTGAAAAAAGCGAAGAGCTTACTAACCGTATGCAGCATCAGTATAGCGACTTGGTTATGAATGCCGATGCTACCTTAGATGAAGTTTTGCTTAAAGCCGGTATTCTTAGGGCTAAAGCTTTGGTAACTACTTTACCTATTGATGCAGATAATTTGTTTATAGTACTTACGGCAAGAAACTTAAACCCAAATCTTACTATTATTAGTCGTGCCAGCGAAGATAATTCAGATACTAAACTTAAAATTGCAGGGGCAAACAATGTTATAATGCCCGACAAAGTGGGCGGTGCACATATGGCTTCTTTGGTTATAAAACCCGATGTGGTTGAATTTATAGACCATATAGTAGGGCAGGAGGGTGATGCTGTTAATATGGAGGAAATTACCTTTGAAAATATTCCTGAAAGACTTCGTCATAAAACATTAAAAGATTTAGAGATAAGAAACAAATCGGGTGCTAATATTATTGGGTTTAAAACTGCTGCAGGCGAATATATTATTAACCCCGATGCAGATACGCGCATTATACCTTCGGCAAAAATATTTGTGTTAGGCACACCCGAGCAAATTCAAAAATTAAAAGAGTTGTTAACCTAACGATGAGCTATTTTAAATTTATAAAAACAAAACCTTTTTTTATTCATGCAGGCATAGCCATAATTACTGCTGTATTATTATTGTGGATTGGTTTTAAAATGGTTGCCTCTTACACGCAACATAACATAACTGTTAAAGTGCCCGATTTTGCAGGTAAACCCATTATAGAACTTAATGATTTTATTAAAGATAAAAAATTGCGTTATCAGATTATTGATTCTATTTATAGTCCGCAACAAACACCCGGTACTATTATTAGACAAGATCCTGAAAAAGAAAGCGAGGTAAAAGAAAATCGTGTAATTTATTTATACGTAACATCTATGCTGCCGCCACAAATAGAAATGCCTAAATTGGTAGACAGGTCTGTACGTCAGGCAGTTGCTATGATTGAAAGCTATGGGTTAAAAGCTAATATTAGGTATGTTGCAGATGCTTGTAAAAACTGTGTTATAAAACAATTTTATAAAGGAAAAGAAATTGCCCCCGGCACAGCCGTAAAAAAAGGCTCGGTAATAGAATTGCAGGTAGGTAAAGGCACTAATAATGAAACTATTTCTTTACCAAATCTATTAGGATTAAATTTTTGCGATGCAAAAAATAAAATTCAATCTTCTTCGTTACAGATAGGAAATGTAATGGCAGATAAATCGGTTTCAGATAGTTGCGAGGCTATTGTTTATAGACAAACGCCTGCATTTAGTAAAGATAAAGAACTAAACACAGGTGCTAAAATAGATTTATACATTACAGCGGATAAAAGTAAAATCGAGCTTTTAAATAAAAAAGATAATGATTAAAAAAATCAACTTATTGCTGTTTTTTATAGCTACAACAATAGCTGCAATGGCTCAAAAGCCTACATTTCATTCGCTTAACAGCAATGCTACTTTAATACAATATCATAAAAATAAAGCCAAGCAAAACAACCATATACAATTAAACAACCGCACGCAAAGCACATCAACGGTAGCTTTATCCTTGCCATTTTACGATGATTTTTCTTATGCGGGTCCTTTTCCTGATACTGCCAGATGGCAAAACTCACAATCCGTATTTGTTAATCATACCAAGGCTATGGCACCGCCAACTTTGGGCGTAGCTACTTTTGATGGTTTAAATAAATATGGTTATCCGTATAATGCGGCTATTGCATCAAACACAGCTAATACATTGCCAAGTTCAGATTCAGATACGCTTACATCTGCACCTATAAGGTTGGACTCTATTACAGCTTCGTCAATTAGTCTTTCTCCGGTAGATAGCGTGTTTTTAAGTTTTTACTACCAGGGCAGGGGTTTTTGGGATAAACCCGAGCAAACAGATTATCTTAATTTAGATTTATACAGCCCTAAAAGCAATAGCTGGACACAAGTTTGGAGCCTTGGCGGTTATTTATACGATCCTGATAGCACCTGGCATGCTGTAATGATACCCATCATAGATACATCTTATTTTCATAACGGGTTTAAATTCAGGTTTCGTAATTTATCGGGTGCTTGTGGCGATGTTGACCACTGGCATTTAGATGCTGTTTATTTAAATAAAGGAAGAGGTACTAAGGATACCATGTTTAATGCTGCAACAAGCGCTTTTAACGATGTAAGTTTTGTGTACGATTTGCAAAGCCCGCTTAAAAATTACAGCCAAATGCCTTATAAACAATATGTAGGCGTAAGTGATATGAAAGATAGCATAGGTGTTTGTTTAAGAAGCAATTACAGTTATACTGTAAGTGTGACTAGCAAATATAATTTTTATGATGCCTCGGGAGCTATTTTAACTTCTACCGTAAATGGCTCAAACAATCTTTCTCCCTACAATTCTGCAGGTTATTGTAATGATAGAGCCATTATGCATCCGTCTTTAAATGGATATGCCTATCCAACATCTACAGCAGATAATTCATTTAGCATGAAATTTTTTATCGACAACCAGGGTATTCCGGATATTAACGATACTATTACATTCCATCAAATATTTAATAATTATTATGCTTATGATGATGGAAGTGCAGAAAAAGGTTTTGGTTTAGGTAGTGTTAACGGGGCAGGTAATTATAAAACAGCTGCGCGTTTTACCTTAAATGTAGCAGATACCTTACATGCTATGGATATTTTCTTTGATCCTATAATAGATGTAAATGACCAAAAAATTGCACCTTTTAATATAGTTGTATGGGCAGATAATGGCGGCGTGCCGGGTAATATAATTTATGTAGATAGTTTACGCTATCCATACTTTCCGGCAGATTCTGCTGTAAATGGCTTAATTAAAAGAGAAAATAGTTTTTTGCGTTACCAGTTTAGAGATTCTGTACCGCTTGCAGCTGGTACAACTTTTTATTTAGGTATCAATCAAATTTATAATCTTCCAGCCATTACAGTTGGTTTTGATATGAATACCGATTTTCACCGCAATATGTTTTATAACGCAAATGGTACTAACTGGTATGTTTTTCCGGGAGATTTAGATGTTGATTACCGGGGCTCTTTAATGATACGCCCCGTATTTGGAAACTATTTGCAAACGGTATCTATAGATAAATACAAAACCGTATCGGCTACTATTGGTGTTTATCCT
>CAIXZI010000385.1 GCA_903923915.1 uncultured Bacteroidota bacterium | reverse complement strand
GGGGAAGGCTTCGAAGGGAGAAGCGGTATAGAGTCTTTATTTTCATCATCGTCGCTGCCTTTTTTTTTACCTCTAAAGGGTTCTCTCCATATTTCTTAGACGACAAAATTGTTATCTTTGAAAAAATAGTTGACGAAAAATCAATTAAGCATCGCTTTGAACGCAGTATTTTTAATTTGCCTATAGATGAAGTTAATAGTATGTTAAACATTTCTCATTTTACGATGAATGATTTTAAGGTTTTTGAAGAAACTCTAACGACATCAGAAGAGTTTGAACAAGCTATTGCAATGAGTGTTATTAAAACAAAACTTGATTAACTTTTTAAAATGAAAACAAACTTACTTACCTTATTAACCTTTGCGTTAGCTCTTAATTGTTTTTCACAAACAATAAGCACAGTTGCTGGCAATGGCACTTGGGGTTATAGTGGCGATGGTGGGCAAGCAACGGCTTCACAATTATATTCACCATACGCAGTAGCGTTTGATGCAGTAGGTAATATGTATATTGCTGATTATACTAATAACTGTATTCGTATTATAGGTTCAACGGGTATCATAAATACTTTAGCGGGTAATGGTTCGCAGGGTTATACTGGAGATGGTGGTCAAGCAACTGCTGCTACATTAAATTCTCCAAGAGGCGTAACTTGTGACAATGCAGGCAATTTATATATAAGTGATACATATAATCATGTTATCCGAAAAGTCAATTCATCAGGTATTATAACAACTATTGCTGGAAATGGATTTGGAGCAGGCACATCTTCGGGTGGATTTAGTGGGGATAGTGGGGCAGCAACTGATGCAGAACTAAATACTCCATGGGGTATAGCTCTTGATACTGCAGGTAATTTGTATATTGCTGATACACAAAATAGCCGTATTCGTAAAGTAACTATTAGTGGCATTATAAGTACAATTGCGGGTGGTGGTACAAGTGGTTTAGGTGATGGTGGGCAAGCAACTGCTGCAACATTAGGTGCCCCTCCAGGGATAGCTCTTGATGCTACTGGCAATCTTTATATAGCCGATGCACTTAATAATAGCATACGAAAAGTAAACACTTCAGGAATCATTAATACTTATCTTTTAGGATACTCTACGGGATATTTGCATAACCCAACCAGTGTCGCTATTGATGCCGCTAATAATTTATATATAGTTGATAATGGGGATAATCGCATTATTAAGAGTAGTATTAGTATAGTTGGGGACGGGGTGCCCGCTTATAACGGGGACGGAATACAAGCAAATACAGCAGAAATAAATAAACCAATGGGCTTAGCACTTGATGCTAGTGGTAATTTGTATATTGCTGATACGCAAAATAACCGTATACGCAAGGTAGCATGTACTGCACCTACATTAACTTTAGCTTCAAATACTTATACAATATGTAATGGAGCCACAAAGACTTTTACTGTAAGTCTTCAAACCAATCCGAACTTTTATAGTTAAAAATATTTGGACACTTTCCGTTTTTAAAATTAATGATTTTTTTGATTCAAATTTTCGTTTGTCGGTTCAGTCGTAAATTTATTTC
>CAIXZI010000384.1 GCA_903923915.1 uncultured Bacteroidota bacterium | reverse complement strand
GATCGTAGCCTTGGTGAGCCATTACCTCACCAACTAGCTAATCATCCGCATACTCATCCATATCCGTCGGAACTTTAATAATAAAACGATGCCGCTTCACTATGTTATGGGGTATTAATCCGAATTTCTCCGGGCTATCCCCCAGATATGGGCAGATTGTATACGTGTTACGCACCCGTGCGCCGGTCGCCACCCAGTATTGCTACCTGTGCTGCCCCTCGACTTGCATGTATTAGGCCTGCCGCTAGCGTTCATCCTGAGCCAGGATCAAACTCTCCATTGTATAAATTGTTTTTCTTTGCTGTTTACATTCGCAAAGTTAATGTCTGTTATCGGGCTGGTTTAATTCAAATAATAAGTGGTCTTACCTGCTTATATTTGGCTATTCATTTCTTTCAAAGAACGGTTATATTTATAAACTCAATCCCTCACCTTGCGGCTCGTTTTCTTGTTTTCAATAATCTGTTTCAGAACGCTTTTTTCGCTTCCCTAATAAACCTTCGTTTAATTCGGGCTGCAAAAGTAATAACTTTTTCTCTTCTACCAAAAAATATTTAAAATAAATTTAAATTATTTTTTTCGCTTCCCTATTAATTCAATCTCTCTCTAAAAGAACTTCCCGTCGTTTCCTAAGGGGGCGCAAATGTAATACTTATTTCTTAACTAACAAGTAATATTTAATAAATAATTTATTTTTATTCGAAATATTCTTTCATACGCTCAAAGAAGGTTTTGTTGTTCTTACTTGGAGCAGGGTGAAAATTCTTTGATTCGCGTAGTTTTTCGATGATTTTTTTCTCTTCCGAACTTAGGTGCTGAGGCGTCCAAACATTGATGTTTACTAGTAAATCTCCCTTATGATATGAATTTACATCGGGTAAACCTTTGCCTTTTAAACGCAATACCTTTCCGCTTTGCGTGCCTGCATCTATTTTAATTTTCGCTTTTCCATCAACGGTAGGGATTTCTACTGAAATACCCAAAGCTGCATCTGCAAAGTTTACATAACACTCATAAAATAAATTATGCCCATCGCGTTTTAGCTCCGGATGTTCTTCTTCTTCTATAACAACAATTAAATCTCCATTAACGCCGCCACGCTGGGCTGCATTACCTTTACCACTAACAGAAAGTTGCATGCCTTCTGCAACACCGGCAGGTATATTTAAGGTAATAATTTCTTCGCCACGAACAATGCCATCTCCATGACAGGTTATACATTTATCTTTAATAGTAGTGCCCGCACCGCCGCAACCAGAGCAGGTTGTTTGGGTTTGCATAGCGCCTAAAATAGTTTGACGCACTTGTGTTTGCACACCGCTACCATGACAAATACGACAAGTTTCGGTTGCGCCGCCTTTAGCACCGCTACCTTTACAAGTGCCGCAAGCTACATATTTAGCTACTTTAATTTTCTTTTCGGCACCGTTTGCAATTTCCTGCAGGTTAAGTTTTACTTTAACACGTAGGTTAGAGCCACGGTTTACACGACGACCACCTCCGCGAGAAGATCCGCCACCAAAGCCGCCGCCGCCAAATATATCGCCAAACTGAGAGAATATATCATCCATATTCATGCCGCCGCCATAATGACCGCCACCACTGCCTGAAGCAGATGATGCATTAGCTGCATGTCCGTATTGGTCGTATCGCTGGCGTTTTTCAGGGCTACCAAGCACTTCATAGGCTTCAGCAGCTTCTTTAAAATTATCTTCAGCTTTTTTATCGCCAGGGTTTTTGTCAGGATGGTGTTTAATTGCCATCTTGCGATACGCTTTTTTTATCTCATCTTCTGAAGCGCCCTTGCTGATGCCCAATATTTCGTAATAATCTCTTTTTGCCATACTTATAAATTCGTTTTGATTAAGCGCCCACTACTACTTTTGCGTAGCGAATTACTTTACCATTCATTAAATATCCTTTTTCAACTTCGTCAATAACTTTTCCTTTCATATCAGGGTTTGGAGCGGGAATGTTAGTAATAGCTTCCATTGTTTCAGGATCGAAAGTTTCGCCAATACTTTTCATAGGTTCGATGCCTTTTGATTTTAAAATACCTTGCAGTTTATTAAAGATAAGCTGAATGCCTTCATTGATATGCTTTACATCGGTAATAGTTTCGTTGGCTTTTATGCCACGCTCAAAGTCATCAACCACCGGAATAAATACTTTTAACACATCTTCGCCTGCAGTGCTCATGTAATCAAGGCGTTCGCGGGCGGTACGCTTACGAAAGTTATCGTACTCGGCATATAAACGTAAATATTTATCGTTTAAATCTGCAATTTCTTTTTCTAATTTTTTAAACTCTTCGCCAGCTTGATTTGCTTCTTTCGCAAAGTCTGCAGGGCTTTCCTGGTTAATTGTATCGTCTGAATTACCTGTTATTTGTTCTTCCGGGATTATATCGTTGCTCATATTTTTTTAATTTGAATTCGCAAAAGTACGTCAAATATGTTGCCAGTTAAATGATTTTGAAATTTTGTCAGATTTTGATGCAAAAATCAAGAATTATTGCCGCAGATTACGCAGATTTACGCTGATTAAATTATCTGTGCCAATCTGCGTAATCTGTGGCTAAAAATATGGTTATCTTTACATTTTGGCATCAATATCTAAAAATACACTATCTACCTTTGTAAAAGCCTTTATTGGCTTGGCTTGCCTGGCGCTTATTGGGCAAAGACTATACCAATCATACTCGGCAGAAAACCTTAATTCTGTTAAAGAAATTTTTACTTTTTATAATTCTTTTTTGATTTTACTGACAATTTTATTGCTGTTTTTAAACTGGGGCATTGAGGTTTTTAAATGGCAATTATTTACAAAATCTATAGAAAGAATTTCTTTTGCAAAAGCTTGGAAATCAGTTTGGATGGGCGTTTGCATAGGCAACTTGACACCAGGAAGATTAGGCGAATTTGCCGGACGAGTTTTATTTTTTAAACCCGAACACCGTGCCAAAGCAACCACACTGCATTTTGTAAGTGGCATTGTGCAATTGGTGGTAACTATTGTAATGGGTTGTGTGGGTTTACTGTGCTTTTCGGGTATGATTGATGCCAAATATTTTAACCCCATACTAATTGCCGAAGGAGTTTTGTTAATACTGTTTATAGTATTGTTATGGCGTATAAACAAAGTAATTGCGTGGCTAAAAGCAACTAATTTTTTAAAGAAATACGATTTTAGTCACTTAGAAATTGAGCGTATTATGTTGCTAAAAATGCTGTTTCTTTCAACAATTAGATATTTAGTTTTTGCCTTGCAATTTTATTTATTGCTTGCTGCATGCGGCGTGCAAGGTAACGTGTATCATATTGCAGGAGCCATAACTATAACATATTTGTTACTAAGCACCATACCCATGATTAGCTTTATAGAAGTTGCCATACGTGCTTTTGTGGTGGTTTTATTATTTGGAGGTTTGGGCAGCAACGACTGGAAATTATCTATTGCCGCTACCCTACTCTGGCTTATAAATATTGTTATTCCATCGGTTTTTGGGTATGTTTTTTTAGTGCGAAATAAATTTACATTTGGCAAGAATAAAAAATTATGATTTGGCTTGAAACAGTTGTCATAGCTATTCTTTCGGTTTACACGATTTTAATTTTCGTGTCTATTTTCACGTTGTTGCTTTCTAAAAAAGAAACTGACTCAAATGGGTTTATTCCGACAGAATAAGTGAGCGTTATTATTCCGTTTAGAAATGAAGCCGGAAATATTTCAACATGTTTAAAAGGAATTATTGATC
>CAIXZI010000383.1 GCA_903923915.1 uncultured Bacteroidota bacterium | reverse complement strand
CGGAAAAGCCATTAAAACAAGTCGCTTAATTGTTTCTAGATAACAGCACTATTTATTTTAGCGGTAGTTTAAGGTTTAATACGTTCTGTAATTTCTTTCCCGGTTATTACTTCTGTACCTTTTAATTCAATATATTCTACGTTAGGCTCTAGTTTAAAGCCACCTTCTTTTACTTTAATATATATTCTTTGCAATATCATTTGTTGCTTATAAGGCGTTACATATACATGGTATTTTTTATCTGCATCTTTTACTAATTGTAACCCAATTTTCGGACAAGAAATCAAACTAAATGTATATTGTTCTTTATCGGTAGATATAATTTTTATACCGTATGCAAATTTCTTTTCTATTTCGGTAAGTTCTTGGCGCTGGCTTTTTTTTGCATACAGTATCCAAAAAGCATGAATTGGGTCTTTGGTATTTAAACTTCCGTTTTGCTCATTCAACTCATACACCAGGGTATTTATGTTTTCGTTTCGCTGCAAATAAAATAATTGATTTGCATTATATACAGGAACCGGAAACTCTATCCCGTCTTCTTTGTTGTTTTGAGACAATAATTGATCCGTACTCAATATACTGAGTAAAAAAAATATAACTAGTTTTGGTTTATATTGCGTTTGGATATATGGCACAAACAAAGATAAACTAAAAGCCCCGTTACCAAAAAATAGAAACAGGGCTTTCAATTTTTTTAATTTAATTATCGTACAATAACCAAACGTTTATTTATAACAGCGCCGTTGCTTATTAAACAAAGATTATAAACTCCATCTATAAGGTTATTGGCATCTATAAAAATCTGGCCTTGTATAACTTGCCTTAAAACCAAATTACCATTTACATCAAATACTTGTAGGCTTTGTTTAGAGGTGCTGTTTGTTTCTACCCTAAAATTACCTTTGCTTGGGTTGGGGTAAATAGTACAGGCAAAACCTGCTGCACCTATAACTTTAACATCAGTAGCCAAATAAGCAATACATCTGTAAAAAATGCCGGCGTTAGACATAAACGTATCGGCTACTGTTTTAGTTGTTGTAGCCGCGGTAAAATAAACTACCGTATTTGCCCCCGCCGGATTAAAACTTAACGAAGGCACATTTTGATAATTGTTATAACGCAATAGCGCGTATGATTGCCCGGGCGTTAACGAATCTATAGTAATATTTGCTTTTAATACACATGGTGCCGCGCCTAAACTAATGTTAGGCTCATCATTAGAATCTAAATCTATATGTACGGGTTTGGTAAGATGGTTGGGGTCTTTATTGCCGGTAACAGCTACCCCATAGTTTACCGTTTTAGGAATGTAGTAAGGAAACGGAGCTGAATTACTCGCATTGGCACGCGTTGCATATAGGGTAGAAAATACACGCGTAAATGGTACGGTATCAAAATTAGAATTATAGGTTAAAGAATCTGTGGCTGCATACGTGTTTATGTTAGTGGCTTTAAATCCAATGGCTGGTATAATGTGGTCGTAATCAGGGTCGCTCATGCCGCTAACATACACGGCAATAATTACCGGTTGTTTTTTGTAGAGGTATTGCTTTACCCAATCTAAATAGGCGCTGTATTGTGGCGTGACTGCATTAGGGTTCCACTCTTTATACGTAAAAGAAAAAGCATCTAAGGCAATAGTATCGTTTACATAAATCAATAATTCGCTACCGGCAACGTTACGGCACAATCCTTCAGATATGTAATTGCCATAATACAAGCCGCAAGCTTGTATAGAGTTTTCGCCGCAATAGCCATGGTTGTTGGGCCATTGTATGCGTGGTGCAATAGGTAGCATAGTGCTTACTTGCGCGGTAGTTTGTAGGTAAAAACCAATGCAAATAATAAATAGATTTTTTTTCATACGTGTATATATTACATGCAAGATAGACAAATTTAATCTGTTTATTTATATTTGAAT
>CAIXZI010000382.1 GCA_903923915.1 uncultured Bacteroidota bacterium | reverse complement strand
TAAGTTTAAAATAAAAAAAGCGTTGTTATAATAACAGCGCTTTTTTTATGAGATTAATGCCATGCTGAGCTTGGCGAAGTATTTGACTTCTGCAAGAAGTCTATTTTTTAAATATCCCTGTAATGCGCCCTCTTAATTTTTCAATATTCTCGCTGGCAGGTGTACTTGCTATATCGCTAAACTCATTACTAAGCGTGGCTTCCAGCACTTCGGGGTATAACACTACAAAACTCTGAAACTCTAAATTTTTAATTAAATCTTTCTGCAAATTATCAACCGAAAAATTATGTGATACCGTTTGTTTGCGTGCACTTACAATTAAAATCAAATCATCAGAATTTATTTCTTTCGAAATAACATCATCTATATTTTCAAAACTTGATAACGTTGTATAGGTATAAAAAGAGCCGTTTTTATCATTGGCTGTTTTTTTAAACTGCTCGATGGTTTTATCATCCCCATAAACAAAAGACTTATTACCTACTTGCTTTAAAATGCCTAGTATTTTTTGGGCGCTACGTTTAAAACTTGGTTCGAGTGTGGCATTGGGCGTAAACACAACAAATACACGTTTAAATGAATTTAACGGTTGTATTATTTTTGCCAAAAAAACAGCTTGTTGCGTTTTACCTAATAGGTTATTATAAACTGTTCCGAATAAAAAATTAGAAGATGTGTTAGTTGCACGATTGCTTATTACAATATGACTGGCGCCGTAAGCCTTAGCTGTACGAACAATACCATCCACAATATTTAAATCTACTTTTTTTAAAATTTCGATTTTTGTATCAGATGAAACAATTTGCTCGGTAATAGCATCAATAGCTTTTTTAATAGAATTTATTTTTTCGTTAGCATCATCTGCATCTTCTACAACCGTTAGCGGATATATAGGCTCGGTAGATTTTTCATCTTTAATTAGTAAAGAAAACTCCATCAAACGTTGTAAGTTTTCGGGGTTAGCAATAGGAATTAAAATGCGCTCTACTTTCTTTTTTAGTTTTATGTCAGAATCTTTATCGGTAATGGCAATTTGCCTGGCTGCACGTTCGGTTACAAAAGAACTTACCAAACAGGTAATTAAAATTAAAATAATAGTGCCATTAACAGCATGTTGATCTAACAAGCCAATATCAAAACCAACTTTTATAACCGCCAGTGTAGCCGCGGCGTGCGAGGCACTTAACCCATAAATAATTCGGCGTTCATACTTTGTATATTTATAAATGAAGCCTGTAATTTGTGCGGCAAAATATTTTGTTAAAAGGGCTACTCCACTTAAAATACCTGCAAATACAAGCTCTTGGGTGCCTGCAAAAAATAAACGCAAATCAACCAGCATACCCGCACTTAATAAGAAAAACGGAATGAATAAGGTATTACCAATAAATATTAAACGATTCATTAAAACAGAACTCTGCGGAATAATTCTGTTAAAAGCTAAGCCTGCTAAAAATGCCCCAACAATAGCTTTTACACCTGCTAAATCTGCCACAAAAGCCGCAAGGAACATCATAGATAAAACAAACAGGTATTGCGAACTGCCTTGCCCTTCAAGGTGCCTGAAGAACCACTTGCTTAATTTAGGAAGTAAATACAATGTGCCAATAACCAAAACGGCAATCCACAAAACAAGCGTAACCCAATATGTTCCCGAAAAATTACCTTGCGAAAGATTGGTGATTACACCCAATAAAATAAGCACAGCAGAATCTGTAATAATAGTGCCTCCAAAAGTAATTTGCACCGCCCTGTTTTTTACAATACCCATATTGCTTACTATAGGATACGATAAAAGCGTATGTGTAGAAAACATACTAGCCAATAACAAGGCTGCCCAAAAATTATATTGCAATACATACACACAAACAAAAAAACCAATAGTTATCGGGATGAAAAACGTTAGTGCACCAAACACAATACTCTTGCTTCGGTTATGCTTAAACTCTTCCATGTCCATTTCCAATCCGGCAAGAAACATGATATAGAGTAAACCTGTGTTGCTGAATAGATCAAAACTGGTTGATTTATCTATAAGATGCAAGGTATTGGGGCCAATAATAACTCCTGCTAATATTAAACCAATAATGCCCGGTATGCGAAAACGACGAAAGATTAACGGCGCAAATAAAATAATTAGAAGTACAAGCGAAAGAATTAAAACGGGATTGGTAAACGGAATATAATTGCCACAAATTTTTTTAAACTCATATATAAACTGGTTAAAAAAATCCATAACTATTGCCAAAGGTAATGAAAGTGTGCAATTGTTGAATTGAAATAAAGAAATTATTTTAGCTCGCCAGCTTGATAATTTTCTGTTTTTTTAAGATTTCCCTGATCATTGTAGGTTTTCCACTCCCCTTCTTTCAGATAATCATTTCTATCTTTATAAAACTTAAGTGTACCGTCTTCTTTTAGTTTTCCGTTTTCATAAAACTCTTTGTGTGTGTAAGTCTTTTTCTTTTTATCTACTAATTCAAAAATGGTTTCGGCATAGCCATTCTCATAAAAAGAATTTCTTTTTATGAGGTAATCATTATCCCCATAATTTTCTTCCACCAAATCAACGTTTCCATTGTGGTAGTAATCAATTTCTTTTTGTGGCACTTTACTATAATAATGTATTTGCGATTTTAATTTACCATCCGGATAGTACACAATCACTTCGCTGTGTTTATAATCAATCATTCTAAAGGCACGCTCTACCTGATCGTTCTCATAATAATTTTTAAACGCACGAAGTTCTCCATCCACATAAAAACCACGGTGCAAAAGCTTTCCGCTTGTATAATAATCTTCAAGCCAACCCTGTGCGCTATACCCTTTTTTATCGTAACGAAGGGAATCGCCCCCCAAAGAAGGAGCCATTTTATCAAAAAGAGTTATTCCGTATGCAGAATCAACCACATCAGCAGATTTATATCTTTTTAACTGCGGAACCTGATCGGAATAATTTTGCGAAAACACAATTGTTCCAAACAGAAATAAAAAAGTAAAAGAAAGTATCCTTACAAACATTGTATAAATGTAGAATATTTTAATGAATTCCAGCTTCAGCCAAATAACGCTCGGCATCTAAAGCGCCCATACAGCCACTACCAGCCGCTGTAACTGCCTGGCGATAAACCTTATCCTGCGCATCGCCCACAGCAAACACACCTTTAATTTTTGTTTTACTGGTACCAGGGGTAGTAATTATATACCCACTTTCATCCATATCTAACCAATCTTTAAAAATATCAGTGTTAGGTTTGTGCCCAATGGCCACAAAGAACCCGGTAACATCTAATTTGCGTTCTTGCTTTGTTTTGCTGTTATAAACCAAAGCTCCATCAACCGCTTTTTCACCTAAAATTTCTTTTGTTTCGCTATCAAATAACACTTCAATATTTGGCGTATTTAACACGCGTTGCTGCATGGCTTTACTAGCGCGCATTTCGCCCTTACGCACAATCATATAAACTTTTTTACAAAGCTTAGCTAAGTAGGTAGCTTCTTCGGCGGCTGTATCGCCTGCGCCAACAATAGCAACATCTTGCCCTTTAAAGAAGAAGCCATCACATACCGCGCAAGCAGAAACTCCAAAGCCATTCAATTTTTCTTCACTCGGAATACCCAACCATTTAGCTGATGCACCTGTTGCTATAATTACTGTATTTGCATGCACTTCGGTGGTTTCATCAATCCAAACTTTGTGTACCGGACCGCTAAAATCAACTTTACTGGCATAACCAAAACGAATATCTGTACCAAAACGCTCGGCCTGCGCTTTAAAATCTTCCATCATTTGCGGGCCATCAATCCCTTTAGGATACCCCGGATAATTTTCTACTTCGGTAGTAATGGTAAGTTGTCCACCAGGCTGCATGCCTGTGTACATAAGCGGTTTAAGCGCTGCGCGGGCTGCATATATGGCTGCCGTGTAGCCTGCGGGGCCAGAACCAATAATTAAACAATCAACTTTTTCTATAGCGTCACTCATAATAATCTTTCTTTAAATTTCGGAGTACAAATTTACTTAAAAAGAGGCGGATTTTAGCTTAATTTTGAAGGATAATTATTTTGGAAATATCCCCACAAATAGACGCCATTTTAAAAACCCTACCCGAAAAGCCCGGGGTTTATCAGTATTTTGATGCAGAGGATACTATTTTGTACGTTGGAAAAGCAAAAAGCCTTAAAAAACGGGTTTCATCTTATTTTCATAAAGAACATGATAATGCCAGATTACGCATACTTGTTAGGAAAATAGCAAACATTAAAACCATTGTGGTTAATACCGAATACGATGCGCTTTTATTGGAGAACAACTTAATTAAGCAATATCAGCCACGCTATAACATTGCTTTAAAAGATGATAAAACCTACCCTTGGCTTTGCATAAAAAAAGAACCTTTTCCAAGGTTTTTTTCTACACGCACTAAAATAAATGATGGCTCAGAATATTTTGGCCCGTATGGATCTGTATATGCCATGAAAACCATGCTGGCTTTTTTGCGTGAGACATTTCCTTTGCGGACTTGCAGCTTAGAACTTACCGAAAAAAATATTGAACAAAAAAAATTTCGTGCTTGTTTAGATTATCATATTGGCACTTGTAAAGGGCCTTGTATTGCCGAACAAACTGAAGCCGAATACGATGCCAACATCAAGCAAATAAAAAACATTTTAAAAGGAAATATATCTTCGGTTATTCGTGATTTTAAACAACAAATGAATGCACATGCCGAAGTTTTTGAATTTGAAAAAGCACAAATATTAAAAGAAAAAATTGGTGCCTTCGAAAAATTTCAGGCAAAATCTATGGTGGTTAGTAACACCATTGAAAACCTTGATGTGGCGGCTTTTGTAAAAGAAAATGATGTTTATTACATTAATTATTTTCACGTGGTAAATGGCGCCATCATAGCATCTAAAATGCTGGAAATAAAAAGAAAATTAGACGAAACCGATAGCGAAATTCTACTTTATGCTATTTATGAAATTCGTAATACTTTACAAAGTACCGCTAAAGAAATTGTAGTGCCTTTTTATCCGGAAAGTGAATTACCTGATGCTAAATTTTTTGTGCCAAAAGCTGCCGATAAAAAAATATTGTTGGATTTATGTCAGCGCAATGCAGAACAGCATCGTATAGATAAAAATAAACAGCTTGCTTTAATAAACCCTGACGAGCACACCGATCGTATTATGCAGCAAATGAAAAAAGATTTGCGCATGAAAGTTGAACCTCGCAGAATTGAATGCTTTGACAACTCTAACATACAAGGGCATTTTGCTGTGAGTGCTATGCCTGTTTTTATTGATGGAAAGCCTGCTAAAAAAGAATACCGACATTATAATATTAAAACGGTTGAAGGTCCGGATGACTTTGCAACCATGGAGGAAGTTATTTATCGTAGATACAAACGTGTGTTGGAAGAAAATTTAGACATGCCGCAGCTTATTGTAATTGATGGTGGTAAAGGACAGTTAAGTGCGGCTATTAATAGCTTGAACAAATTAGACTTAATGGGCAAAGTGGCCATTATTGGCATTGCTAAACGTTTAGAAGAAATTTATTACCCGGGCGACCCAATACCAATGTACCTAGATAAAAAGTCGGAAACATTGCGTATTATACAATACATACGTGATGAGGCACACAGGTTTGGAATTACACACCACCGTAATAAACGCAGTAAAGGCAGCATTACCACCGAATTAAGTAACATAAAAGGTATTAGCGATAAAACTGCGGAAAAACTTTTATCAGAATTAAAATCGGTAAAGCAAATTAAAGAGGCTTCGCTTGAAACCCTTAACAGTATTGTTGGAAAAGCAAAAGCAAAATTAGTTTTTGATTACTTTAAGAAAGAACTATAACGCGTTAAGGATTGAAGCGAAAAACCCACAGGCGTAACCGCCGAGGATTTGTAGCGTAAAGCCCGACGGTGGTAAACCACCGGAACGCCCAAAGTCTATTTAGCTGAAGCCCTCTGCAGACGGTCGTTTATGGCTCTTCCTAAAAAGTTATCCGGAAATTTTTCGGCAATAATAACATCCACATCACTTGCGTCTAATTCTCTAATGGCAGAAAATAAATTATGCGCAGCTTCTTTTAAATCTTTAGTAGGAGATAATATTCTGGATTGATTTTTTTCTACGTTGTAATCTTTATAAAAAGAAATAATACCAATTTTTTTTGAAGAATTATTCTTTATAAAATCATCTACATCGCCAATAAATAAAGATTTTGTTGGAGCATAATGACTCTTTAACATGCCCGGTGCTGTGGGGTTTGACGATTGATTAACTTGTACATTAACCTTTCCAATAATTTGCTCTATATCTTCAATAGCTAAGCCGCCAAGTCGATAAACGGTAACACAATTATTTTCAAAACCAACAATGGTAGATTCTATACCCACATCGCAAATACCGCCATTTAAAATATAATCTACTTTGTTTTGCAATTGCGTTGCTACGTGTGCTGCCGTAGTGGGACTAACATACCCAAAAGGATTAGCACTTGGCGCTGCCAAAGGAAAATCAAGGCTTTCAAGTAACTGTAAAGTAAGATTATGATTAGGAATTCTAACAGCAACTTGTGGTAAACCAGAAGTAACCAAATCAGGAATTGTGTTTTTTTTAGGAAGTAAAAGTGTGAGCGGTCCGGGCCAAAAATCAGCGGCCAATTGTTGTGCCCATTGCGGGAAATCATCTACCCAACATTTAATTTTCTCTATAGAATTTGTGTGAATAATTAAGGGGTCAAAGTGTGGACGGTTTTTTGCCTCAAAAATTTTAAGCACCGCATCTTTATGTAAAGCATTTGCGGCCAAACCATACACCGTTTCGGTAGGAATAGCCACTAAACCATCTGTTTGCAAGATTTGTTTGGCTTTCTCAATATCTATACCGATTTTCGACATGTAAATTTTAACGATGATTTGTTTTCCGAATGCAAAGATAAACCTTGGTTTGAATATTGTTGAAAAACGTTTAGACGGATTTCATAATATTGAAACTATTTTTTATCCCATAAACTGGTGTGATGCACTGGAAGCTATTGAAAATAAAAATTTTCAGCAGGGAGATGATAAAATAAACTTATCTATTTCGGGGCTTTTGGTGGAAGGAAATACGCAGGATAATTTAATTACTAAAGCGTATAAATTGTTGGATGCGAAATATAATTTACCGCCTGTAAAAGCACATTTACAAAAATCAATACCTATGGGAGCCGGATTGGGAGGTGGTTCCAGCGATGCAGCATTTTTTATTAAATTGCTTAATGAAAAATTTGCTTTACATATTTCTATCGAAGAGCAAATAAATTTTGCTAATCAATTAGGCAGCGATTGCGCTTTTTTTATTGAAAATAAACCTGTTTACGCAAGTGGAAAGGGAGATATGTTTGCAGAAACCAAAATTGATTTAAGCAAGTATTGCATAGTAGTTGCATATCCTGCAGTGCACAGCAATACAGCTTTGGCTTATAAAGGTGTTATGCCAGTTAAACCACAAAAAAATATCCAGTCAATAATTACAAGCGATATAAAAAATTGGAAAGAAGATTTAGTGAATGATTTTGAGGCAACTATTTTTTTACTACACCCCGAACTACTTAAAATAAAAAATAGTTTTTATGAGAAAGGCGCTTTATATGCATCTATGAGTGGAAGTGGTAGCGCGGTTTATGGCATCTTTAAAAATCACATTGATGTTGAAGAATTTAATTTTCCTGCTGATTATTTAATCTGGAAAAGCAAATGAAAATCCCCGAGCAAATTATAAATCAACTAAAAGAAAATTTTAATACAGATATTTCTGAATTTGAAGCATCGCATACACAAACTGTCCCAGTTTCGGTTAGATTAAATCCATTAAAACCTGCCTGTGGTTTTGAATTTGGCGAATCTGTTCCTTGGACCAGTAATGCTTTTTATTTACCCGAGCGCCCAATTTTCACTAATGATCCATTATTTCATGCAGGGTGTTATTATGTGCAAGAAGCTTCTTCTATGTTTGTAGAGCTAGCTTTTACACAAACAGTTGATACCTCAAAAAAATTAATTGTTTTGGATGCTTGTGCTGCACCTGGCGGAAAAAGCACCTTACTTGCCTCTTTATTAAATGAAAAAAGTTTATTGGTTAGCAACGAAGTGATAAGTACGAGAGTGCCTGTACTAACCCATAATATGGCTAAATGGGGCTCATTGAATAGCATGGTAACTAATAGCGATCCAAAAGATTTTTCTCGTTTGCCAAACTTTTTTGATGTAATGGTTGTTGATGCGCCTTGCAGTGGTTCGGGTTTGTTTAGAAAACAAGAAGATGCTATCGAACATTGGAGCGAAGAAAATGTAAACCATTGTAACCTTCGCCAGCAAAGGATTTTGGCTGATTTATTACCTGCATTAAAAGAAGATGGTGTTTTAATCTACAGCACCTGTTCTTATTCGATGGAAGAGAACGAAAATATGTGCGATTATTTATGCGAGCATTTTCCGTTAGAATCTATCCAGCTGAAAACGCAAGCCGAATGGGGTATTACAGAAACTCATTCAACAAAACATAAAGCGCATGGTTATCGATTTTTTCCACACTTAACGCAAGGCGAAGGATTTTTTCTGGCTTGTTTTAAAAAGAAATCTATTGAAGAAGTTAATCCAAATCGTAATCAGCATAAATTATTTAAAAAGATTTCTGCAGATGAAAACGATAGTTTAAAAAAATTAATCAATACAGATAACCTTGATTTTGTTACGTTCTATGATGATATTTGTGGGTTTAATAAAAGTGTTACGTATGAAGTAAATAAAGTTACTTCGGCATTAAAAATTAAAAAATTGCCTTTTCATATTGGGCAGTTAAAAGGAAAAGATTTTGTTCCACATCCTTATTTGGCGTATCAAAATATAATAAGTAATGCTGTTATAAAAAGTGATGTGGATGCTTCAACCGCTTTACAATATTTACGTAAACAACCTTTTACCTTACCAGATTCTTCGAATGGGTTTTCTTTATTGACGTACAAAAATTTTAATTTGGGCTGGATGAAAAATTTAGGTAATCGAATTAATAATTATTACCCTGCTGATTGGCGAATTTTGAAAGAGATTTTTTAATTACAAGCTACTCTTTAAACGACTTAAAAAAAATTTCTTCATAACTAGCGCCAATAGGTATTTCTATGCCGGCAATAGAAATTGTTTTATTTCTCACACCTTCTATTCTGCTTAATGGCACGATAAACGAGCGGTGTATGCGTATAAAATCTTTTGCAGGAAGCTTTTCTAACAAGGCCTTCATAGTCATTCGAGTAACTACCGTTTTTTGGTTTTCGATATGTATTTTTAAATAATCATCTAATCCTTCAATATAAAGAATGTTAGCAATGTTAATTTTTAGCAAACTATAATCGGCACGCACAAAAATAAATTGCGCGCTTGTACTTTCTTTTTGTGATTGATAATTAAAAAAGTCATTAGCTTTATTTACGGCTAACAAAAATCGTTCAAATGTAAATGGCTTTAAAATATAATCAACAGCATTTAAATTAAAGCCCTCCACAGCATATTCTGTATAGGCGGTTGTAAATATTACCATGGTGTTTTGTTTTATTTCTTTATAAAACTCAATACCATTAATAGATGGCATATTTATATCTAAAAACAGTAAATCTACCGGAAATTTATTTACATATTTTAAGGCTTCGCCCAGCTTATTAAATGTTTTTTGCAGTGTGATAAAATCAACCTTCTCACAAAAGTTTTCAATAACTTTTAATGCAAGTGGCTCATCATCTATAGCAATAGCTTTAATCATATTAAGTGTAATGAAAGTAAAATTGAAAATTGATCTTTATTGTCTTTTATAACTAACTTATGGCTTCCCGGATATAACAACTGCAATCTATTCTTCGTATTTTCAATACCTAAGCCACTCTTTGCTTCGTTTACCTGATGAATGCTTACCTTTTTATTAAATACCCTTAAATGCAAGTATGATTTGGTGATATCGATATCAATTTTAATTTCAGAATTTTCCTCTGCGTTTACTCCATATTTAAAGGCATTTTCAATAAAAGAAATTAAAACAAGTGGGGCAATTTTTTTGTCAAATGCATCTCCGGTAACAACGTAGGTTAATTTTATAGTGCTATCAATGCGGAGTTTTTGAAGCTCTATATAATCGCTGATATAATTAATTTCTTTTTCTAAAGGAACAAATTTATGGCTGGCATCTGTAATAACATATCGCATCATGCCAGATAATTTTACTACAGCAGTGGCCGTATAATCTGATTTTTCAATGGCCAGTGAGTATATGCTGTTTAAGGTGTTGAATAAAAAATGTGGATTTATTTGTGCTTTTAAGTAAGAAAGTTCTGCATTAACTTTTTCTTTTTCGGCCAACTTTAACCTGCTGCTAATTTTAAGCATTAAAGAAAGTGTAAACACAATCAGGAATTCAAAAAAATGATGCCCAAAAAAATGAAAAAAAAATGATGGCGTAGGTGGAGGCGAAAAATTAGGATTAACTTCCGGGTAAGTATTTTGTGGATAATTTATGAAATCAGCTTCGCTAATAAGCAAATTGGGTATGATGGAAACTAGTAGAAAACAAAGTAAAGTTAAAGCGCTAAAAACAGCATATTTTTTTTGAAAATAAAATTTAGGAATTAGTGTGTAGTAATTCAGATAAAAAAATAACACCAATATTACATACCCAATAAAATCTCGTTGAAAAGGCGGTATTTTATACATACCAAAAGGGTTAGTAAGATCTGGCGAAAACAATATGGGAAGGGATAAAAAAACAGCGCAGCCCATAAAATGCGTTAAAACCTGTATGCCCTTTCCTTTCATCAATCAAACCTAATTAAATAGTGGGATAGAATGAAATTTTTGAGGTAAAAAATATGTTTTTATAGGTAGAACCTTATTCTTATTAAGTAAACAATTTTTAACCTAATTTTAGTAGTAATACTTTTTTCTTAGCTATTATTTGAGCAAATTTACAGCATGAGTTTTTCTGAAGTTAAAGAAAGAATAGAGCAACTTTCGAAAGAAATTGAACAGCATAATTATAATTATTATGTGTTGGATACCCCAACCATAAGCGATTATGATTTTGATATGTTATTGGAAGAATTGATTAAATTAGAAAAACAACATCCTGAATTTATTTCTCCTAACTCTCCAACACAACGAGTGGGTGGACAAATTACAAAAGAATTTAAATCGGTAAAACACAAATATGCTATGCTATCGCTGGCTAACAGTTATAGCAAAGATGATTTGAAAGATTTTGACGAGCGTGTAAAAAAAGGTTTAGGTATTACTTCAACCGATTTATTTAGTAGTGGAGTTGAATAC
>CAIXZI010000381.1 GCA_903923915.1 uncultured Bacteroidota bacterium | reverse complement strand
TGACCATTTTTTTCTTTCTTTAAAAGATCATTAAATTCTTTATTAATTTCAAAAGTAGTACCCGAAGTGTCTTCTTGGTTTGCCATTAAAACCAACTCCATTTTATCTACCATTAATGATTGAGCCCCTAAAAATTTAGGCTTAACCTCTTTAACAGTGCCTGTAACCGTATTTTTATCTGATTGGGCAAATGTATTCGAGCTTACAAAAAATACTAACGAAAAAACCAAACTTAATACCTTCATATATTCTTACTTTTAAATGTAAATATAAAACTTATTTAGCGTAAAAACTGTTAATAAACATACAGTTTGTAGTTTTTATCGCATTAGGTTAAATTTAAGAATAGCTTTTGAAAAGAGTTACGTATTAAAAACTTAACTTTGCAACACCATGAGCGATAAAATCAATCACGAGTGCGGTATCGTACTTATACGTCTTTTAAAACCATTATCTTATTACCGTAAAAAATACGGCTCGGCTCGCTTTGGCCTGCACAAGCTCTATCTGGTAATGGAAAAAATGATTAACCGTGGGCAAGATGGCGCTGGTGTTGCCACTATTAAGTTAGATACGGCTCCGGGCACGCAATATATTGATAGATTACGTTCGGTTAGAACACGTGCTAATCTTGATATTTTTACACAAATACACGATAATTTTAATGATGCTAAAACACAACATCCCGATGAGTATAATGAAGTAGATTGGCAGAAAAAGAATCTTCTTTTCTTGGGTGAGTTATTAATGGGGCATTTGCGTTACGGCACGTTCGGAAAAAATAATATTGAAAATTGTCATCCGTTTCTTCGTCAAAATAATTGGAAAACACGTAACCTTGTTGTTGCCGGTAACTTTAATTTAACCAATGTTGATGAGCTTTTCGGACACTTAGTAGAACTTGGTCAGCATCCACGCGAAAAAGCAGATACGGTTACCGTGATGGAAAAAATCGGTCATTTTTTAGAAGTGGAAAATGATAAACTTTTTAAAATTTACAAAGCGCAAGGATATAGCAATGCCGAAATTTCTGAACTTATTGGAAAAAATTTAGATGTTGCTGCCATACTTACCGAAGCCAGCAAACGTTGGGATGGCGGCTATGTTATGGGCGGTTTAATTGGACACGGAGATGCTTTTGTATTGCGTGATCCAAACGGAATTCGTCCGGCATATTATTATCATGATGATGAAATTGCGGTGGTTTGTTCAGAGCGCCCTATTATTCAAACGGTGTTTGATATTAAAATTGAGGATGTAAAAGAGGTTAAACCCGGACATGCTGTTATCATTAAAAAAGATGGTACCATAACCGAAGAGCAAATTAATGCCCCTGAAAAAAAATTAGCTTGTTCATTTGAACGCATTTATTTTTCTCGTGGTAATGATGCTAATATATATTCAGAGCGCCATACACTTGGCTCTAACATGGTAGAACCCGTACTGAAAGCCATTGATGGAGATTTAGTTAATACCGTTTTTAGTTACATACCTAACACCGCCGAGGTTGCTTTTGGTGGCTTGGTAGATGGCATGCGAGATCATCTTAATAAAGAGAAAACAAAAACACTGTCTTCCAATAAAAACTTATCTCCAAAAGAAATTAATGATTTACTACATATTCATCCGCGCATAGAAAAAATTGTGTTGAAAGATGCCAAGCAACGCACCTTTATTACTGATGACGCGCATCGCGATGATTTGGTTAGCTTGGTGTATGATATTACCTACGGCATTATTCGTAAAGGTGTTGATACGTTGGTTGTGATGGATGATTCTATTGTGCGTGGAACAACTTTAAAACAAAGCATCTTAAAAATATTAGATAGACTTGAGCCTAAAAAAATTGTGGTAGTTTCATCTGCTCCGCAAATTCGTTTTCCTGATTGTTATGGAATTGATATGGCTGTGCTTAACAAATTTATAGCCTTTGAAGCTGCTATTTCTCTATTAAAAGAACGTGGAAAAGAAAATGTAATTGATGAAGTTTACGAAAAAGCAAAAGCGCAATTATTACTTGTTAAAGAAGACCAAGTAAACGTGGTGAAAGAAATTTATAGTCAATTTGCTGCTCAAGAAGTTTCTGATAAAATTGCTGAACTATTAAAACCAAAAGATTTAAAAGCAGAGCTGCAAATTATTTATCAATCAATAGAAGGCTTGCACAATGCTTGTCCGGATAACCTTGGCGATTGGTATTTTACCGGCAACTACCCAACCCCGGGTGGCAATAAAGTATCTAATAAAGCCTTTGTGCATTTTATGGAAGGTAAACTTATTAGGGCGTATTAAAATGTTTACTCTAATGACGCCCCACATGTTTCGACAAGCTCAACATGACATCGTGTGTGGTCGGTCTGAGCCAGTCGAAGACTTTGCATTGAGAATACTAATTTAAAAAACATGCAGGCTGTAATTTATTACATAGCACTTCCTTTTTTGTATTTGATTTCCTTACTACCATTTTGGTTAATGTATCGCGTGTCTGATTTTTTCTTTGTGATTTTATATTATGTTTTGGGTTATCGCAAAAAAGTAGTAATGGAAAACTTACGCAATTCATTTCCCGAAAAATCAGAAGAAGAAATAAAAAAAATATGTGTTGCTTTTTATAAATACTTATGCGATTTATTTTTGGAAACCCTTAAAACCCTTACTGTATCTAAAAAAAGTATGCTTGCACATTGCAAGATGAATGCAGATGGGCGAAAACTTATTGATACTTATTCTGCTCAACAAAAAAGCATCATAATTGTAATGGGGCATTTTGGCAATTGGGAGTGGGCGGGTGCTACGTTTGATAATAGCAAACAACAATTATATGTATTGTATCATCAGTTAAGTAATCCGTATTTTAATAAGTTGGTTATAAAAATGCGTACTCGCCTGGGTACCAAATTAATTGAAATGAAAAGTACGCTGCGCGATATGGTTACTAATCGTAAAGAAGTAAACGCAACTGCTTTTATTGCCGATCAAACACCGTTTCCTGAAAATGCTTACTGGACCAACTTTTTAAACCAAGATACCCCTGTATTTACCGGCACCGAAAAAATCGCACAAAAGTTTAATTACCCGGTTGTGTATGTAAGCATTAAGAGAGTGAAACGTGGTTATTATGAAATTTTTGCTGAAACACTTTTTGAAAACCCAAAAGAAACTAAAGAAGGAGAAATATCTGAAACTCACACACGTCGCTTAGAAAAAGATATTATACAACAGCCCGAAATATGGCTTTGGAGCCATCGCAGGTGGAAACATAAAAGACCAATTTAATAATTCGACAATTTGAAAATGAGTCGATTAAATAAGTTGAATAATCGAAACAATTACTTTTCATAGTTGCAATTGTCAAATTACCAAATGGTCAAATTGACTAATGACTTCCTAAAACAGAAAGCAACTTATCAATCTGACTATCCCATAAAAGTGTTGATGAGCGTTTATCTTCCGGGGTATCAGCAAAATCAGCCACAATTAAAGATATATCATTAGTTAAATCGTCACGCTCAATTCTAAATTCAAAATACGTATTATCTGTTTTATCAACCCACTGAAAACGTGCTACGCTTTCTTCTACATATCTAACTAAACGTGCTTTTTGCGCATTTTCATCCCACTGAAAAGAATATACGTTATCTCTAATATCTACATCATCACAAAACCATTCAGATAAACCACTTGGTGTAGTTAAAAACTCAAATAAAATAGGTGTTGAGGTGTGTACAATATATTCTAATTCAAATTTTCCGGCAGGATCCGGCGTTTGCTTTTCAATTCTATTATCAATGGTGTTTTTTTTAGCCGGCTGAAAAATTGGCTTTAAATTTTTTTGCGAAGTAGATTTTGTAACCGCTACTTTTGATGGTTTAACAGCCTTTTCGGGCTTTTCTGCTTTTTGTTTTTTTACAACAACTGCTTTTTCTTTTACAACAGGCTTAGCTATTTTTTTTACCTGAGCTGCTTTTTTAAGTTGAATTTTTTTTGCAACAGGCTTACTTACCTTCTTTTTTGCAACCACTTTTTTGGCAGTAACCACTTTCTTTTTAACAGTATTTTTTTTTGCAGCGGTAGGTTTTTGTTTTTTTGCAACAGGTTTTTTAGCGGCTATTTTTTTAACAACTTTACTTTTTTTAGCGGAGGGTTTAGAAGATTTGGAAGTACCTGCTTTTTTCTTTGAAACGACCTTTTTAATCGTTTTTTTGCTTGTTTTTTTCGACATAACTGAAAATTTATAAAAATCTTAATTCGTTGCAAGATAAAACATTTTTTTTATCTGCCAACAAAATAGCTGCTTTCTTTAACTTAAATTAGGCTTAAAATCTCTTCAGCTATATGGCGGTTATTTTGCAAACGAGGCACCTTGTATTGCCCGCCTAGCTTGTTTTTGCTGCTTAGCCATTTATAAAAAGTGTCTTTTGGTAAACTTTTAACTTCGGGCAACTTTATCACATAATTGTTATAGCGCTTGGCTTCGTAATCAGAATTGATTTGTTTTAAGGTTTTATCAAGCACATCCGTAAAAAAGTCAAGGTTATTGGGCTCTTTTTCAAATTCTATCAGCCATTGATGCTTTCCATGGTTTTCATCTGTAAACAAAGGCGCAACGGTATATTCGTTAATTTGCGCATGAGTCTTTTCACAGGCAATTTTTAAGGCTTGTTCGGCATTGTGTATCATCAATTCTTCGCCAAAAATGTTGATGTAATGCTTGGTCCGGCCGGTAATGATAAATCTATACGGTATTAAAGACGTAAACTGTATGGTATCTCCCAAGCGGTAACGCCACAAACCCGCATTGGTGCTAATAACTACCTCGTAAACGGTTTGCGTATCTACTTCAGAAATGTGATAAACTTTTGGATTAATTTTATTGATTTCTTGCTGCGGAATGAACTCATAAAAAATGCCATAATCTAGCATTAACAGCATTTCCTCGCTGTTAGGAAGGTCCTGTAAGCCAATAAACCCTTCCGAAGCATTGTAAATCTGCATATACTTTACACCACTATCGGCAAATAGTTTTTTAAACTGGTTTTGATAAGGCGTAAAACTTACTCCGCCATGAAAATAGACTTCAAAATTGGGCCATATTTCTTTTATAGAACTGGCACCTTTATATTCTAATATCCTTCGGGTTAAAACCAGCATCCACGATGGTACTCCGGCCATACTGGTAACATTTTCGTGCATGGTGGCGCGCGCCATTTTATCTAATTTTTCGTCCCAATTATCAAGTAAAGCAATTTCTAAATCCGGAGCTCTAAAATACTCAGCCCAAACGGGCAAATTTTGAATAACAATGGCACTCACATCTCCGTAATACGATTCATGATTGCCCGTGTATTGCGTTTGATGGCTTCCGCCTAAAGCTAAATTTTTCCCTGTAAATAACTGAGTATCAGGGTTGTTTACGCAATGCAGGGTAACCATATCTCTACCGCCATTATAATGGCAGCGATCTAAACTTTCTTTACTTACAGGCAAAAACTTGCTTTTGTCAGTAGTGCCGCTGCTTTTGGCAAACCATTTAACTTCGGTGTTCCATAAAATATTTTGCTCGCCCTGCCTAACCCTTTCTATCAAGGGTTTCAGGCTTTCGTAATCTTGCAGCGGAATTTGCTCTTTAAAATTTTGATATGAATTGATAGATGAAAAATGATGTTTTTTGCCAAATTCGGTATCTTTTGCCGCGCGAATTAATTTGCTTTGCCACTCATCTTGCACATCGTGCGGGTATTTCATAAACAACTCTATTTGGTGCATGCGTTTTTTCATCAACCAGCTTGCTATAGAGTTTAAAATCGCCATTTTTCTGTCGACAAAGATAAGAGTAAAAAACTGTCTTAATCTAAGCTTGGCAGGCATTCATCTAAACAATTTAACGCTTTTATAACATACATTTTGATTTGATTTAATATTGCCATACTTTTGCGCCCTTAATGACGTTTTTTTATTGATTTTATATCTTTACAATAGATGAGACAGCTTAAAATAACCAAATCAATTACCAATAGAGAGAGCGCATCTCTCGACAAATATTTGCAAGAAATTGGCCGCGAAGAGCTTATTACTGCTGAAGAAGAAGTTCAGTTAGCAAAAAAAATACGCGACGGGGACCAAAACGCATTAGAAAAATTAACTAAAGCAAATTTACGCTTTGTGGTATCGGTTGCAAAACAATACCAAAACCAAGGTTTAAGCCTGCCGGATTTAATTAATGAGGGTAATTTAGGTTTGATTAAAGCGGCAAAACGTTTTGATGAAACTCGTGGTTTTAAATTTATATCATACGCCGTTTGGTGGATTCGTCAGAGTATTTTACAGGCTTTGGCAGAACAGAGCCGTATTGTGCGTTTGCCTTTAAATCAAGTTGGCTCGTTAAACAAAATTAATAAAGCCTATTCTAAATTAGAGCAGGAGTTTGAGCGCGCACCAAGCGACCACGAACTTGCGCATGTTTTAGATTTACCGGAAGATAAAATTGCAGATACGATGAAAGTATCTGGTCGCCATGTATCTATGGACGCACCTTTTCAACAAGGAGAAGAAGGCTCTTTGGTAGATGTATTAGTAAATCATGATTCGCCACGTGCAGATGCCTTGTTGATGAACGAATCTCTTTCTAAAGAAATTGACCGTGCATTATCTACACTTACAGAACGCGAACGCGATGTAATAAAATTATTTTTCGGAATTGGTATTCCACACGGATTAACCTTGGAAGAAATTGGTGCTAAATTTGACCTTACACGCGAACGCGTGCGTCAGATAAAAGAAAAAGCGGTACGCCGCCTACGCCACAGCAGCCGAAGCAAGTTATTGCAACAGTATTTAGGCTAAACATTTAACGAAAAACCGTCTGCATACACAGGCGGTTTTTTATTTTTTTACTATTAAACAACAAGCAATTATGAGTGCAACATTAACAAAAGCAAACGCAGGTTACCAAGAGCAATTAAACGATTGGATTGAACAGGAAAAAGCAACCATTGATTTGATTAGCACGATTGGAAAATTATGGTTCGAAAAATCTATTGAATTGGTTTTGTTTCGTAACCAATTGGTTGACAGAAGTGCCAGTGAAATTATGAAACTGCACATGTATGCAAAAGACATTGTAAAAAAACCTATTACGGTTAAAGATTCTGTTGCTTTGGCAAACGAAATTTACAAGGCGGCAAATATTTGTCCGTCTAAAATAGATATTGGTAAATTGGCTTTTGAGTGGTATCAGGAAAAAGATAAACACAAATCGGCTGCTGATTTTATTAAAATTAAATTAAAAGATTTTGTTGGCGAAGGAAATGCAATAACTCCAAAAGATGTGGTATTGTTTGGTTTTGGACGTATTGGTCGTTTAGCTGCTCGCGAATTGATTGCACAAGCTGGTAAAGGTGAGCAATTGCGTTTACGTGCTATTGTTACACGTGGTAACAGCGCAGAAGAGATTGTAAAACGTGCCGATTTATTGCGTACAGATTCAGTACATGGTCCGTTCCCCGGAACTGTAATTGAAGATGTTGCAAACCATGCGTTAATCATTAACGGGCATACCGTACACATGATTGATGCTAAAAACCCTGAAGATGTTGATTATACTGCATACGGAATTAACGATGCGTTATTGATTGACAACACGGGTGTGTTTAGAGATAAAGCAGAATTGAGTCGCCACTTAAAATCAAAAGGTATTAGCAAAGTGTTGTTGACTGCGCCTGCTAAAGATATTCCGAATGTGGTGTATGGTGTAAACCATGAAACAATAGATTTAAAAGCAGATAGTATTTTTTCTGCAGCATCTTGTACAACCAATGCTATCATGCCCATTTTATATGTGGTTGATAAAGAGCTTGGCGTGCAAAAAGGACATATTGAAACAGTACACTCATATACTAACGATCAAAACTTATTGGATAACTATCATAAAAAATATCGTCGTGGTAGAAGTGCAGCACTTAACATGGTTATTACTGAAACAGGTGCAGAAAGTGCTTTGAAAAAAGTGTTGCCGCAATTGTCAGGTAAGTTTACAGCTAACTCAGTGCGTGTACCAACTCCAAACGTATCGTTAGCTATCTTAAATATTTCTATCAATAAAGAAGTAACTAAAGATGAAGTTAATGAGCTGATTAAAAAATATGCGTTGGAAGGCAACTTGGTTGAACAAATTCAATATGCTTTTTCTAACGAATTAGTTTCTACCGATGTTATTGGAAACCCTTGTCCGAGTGTATTTGACAGCAATGCAACTATCGTATCTCCTGATAAAAGGAGCATTGTATTATACGTTTGGTACGATAACGAATATGGTTATACACGTCAGGTAATGCGCTTTGCCAAACAATTAGCCGAAGTGAAAAGAATGGTTTACTATTAGTAGATTATCACCCACCAATTGCAAAACTCCTGTCATAAACGACGGGAGTTTTTATTTGCAATCATTTTAAAAAGCGTAAATTTGTATTCAAATTAATTATAAAAATGGAAAACTTTAAAAAAACAAACATCAATGATTTTATTGATGCAACATCTCAAACAAAAACAAAATCAATATTAAGTTCGGCTTTTGGCTGGATGTTTTTAGCATTAGGTATATCTGCGGCTTTCTCTGTATTATTTGGTTTCAACGAATCATTACTTGCTTATTTATTTTCAGTAAACGAAGCAGGAAAAGCAAGTTTATCAATTTTAGGCTGGGCTGTAATGTTTGCTCCGCTTGGGTTTGTATTAGCTATGTCTTTTGGCTGGCAAAAATTTTCTTTCCCTGTGTTGTTAGGATTATTTATTGCTTATAGCGCTATTAACGGTATTAGCTTAAGCTTTATTTTCTTAGCCTATAACATTGGCACTATTTACAAAGTGTTTGCATCAACCGCTGTGTTATTTGGTGTAATGGCAATTTTAGGGGCAACTACTAAAACCGATTTAACTAAAATGGGTTCGTTTTTAATGATGGCTTTATTTGGAATTGTAATCGCGTCTTTAATTAATATGTTTACACATAGTCCTATGATGGATTACATTATTAGCATTGTTGGAGTTATTGTATTTACTGGCTTAACAGCGTATGACGTGCAAAAAATTAAAAATATGGAGTTTGAATTTGAAGGCGAAGGAAGAGCTAAAGTTGGTTTAATGGGCGCACTTAATTTGTATTTGGATTTCATCAATCTGTTCTTAATGTTGCTTCGCTTATTTGGCAGAAGAGATTAAAAACGCAATAGAGTTTTAAAACAAAACCCTTCGCAGCAATGTTGAAGGGTTTTTTATTGCCTTTTTCTGAAAATAGTGAGTAGTCATATTGAGCTTGTCGAAATATGAGCGCTGTTCTGCCCTAATCCTTCGACAGGCTCAGGATGACATTCTTTTTTCTAAGGTATTGTAAAATTAATTTGTGTAGAAACGGTTGTTGTTCCTTGGCTACTTAATGTAAATGTAGTTGGCGTAGTTGGGTTATTCATCCAATCTCCGGTATTAAAAACACCATTACCGTCTGCATCATACAATGCGTATAAATAATACGCTCCTGGATGCATATAATTAAACGTGTAGCTATAATCTTTAGCTGAAAGTATTACGTAGCGCGAACGATGTTTTAAATCAATTGTATAACTGCTGGTAATAAGTGGTTGTGTAGTAATTACTAAAAATGTTTTTTTACTTGTATCAGCATTACGACCAGATGCATAAGAATAGCTCGCCGTTGTTTTACCTAAATAAGGTTGCGCGTTTTCAGGATACGGGTCTCCGCCCAATTGATAATAAATGGCTTCTGTTACACCAACAAAGGTGGTAGAAAAATCTTTAGTCATGGTTTGTTTTGGGAAACCAAAATTACTTACAGCAGGCAGGCAAGCCGTAGTGTCTTGTAATTTGGCTTTCCAGGTCATGTGTGGTGATGTGTAAGTTTGACTGTTACCTTTATTGGTGTACACTTTTACAAGTAAACTATCTTGCTTAAAAATAACTTCGGTATAAGCCCTGTTTTTGCCTTTTACAATTTCAGAAAAACGATAATAAGATTGTGTGCTCGTTTCTGAAACACTATCTGCTAAAAAATAAGCCTCTCTATCAGCGCTGTTAAACTGACCACCGTTTCTAAAAGCAACTTTGTATTGATTGTTGTATAAGGCTATAAAAAACGACATGTTAATACTGTTCAATGTATCTAACTCATTTTTGGATGAGATTTGATTTTCTGATATGGGTCTAAAATCCACAATCCACTCTGGATAACCACCCAATGTTGTTGTTGAGGTAATAGGTCCATTCCAAATACCTTTTATTTTGTTTAGTAAATTATAACCCAATACATTTTGCACAGGTGGAGGATTATTATTTGTGTTGGTAGAGTTAGTATTTGATTTGTTATTCTTACAACTTATTGCAACTATTAAACTAAATGCAATTATTGAAATGTGTTTTTTCATTTGAATGAATTTAATTTTAAAAGTAACCTTTTATTTTAAATGCTGTATTTGCGTTAGGGATTGAAGCGAAAAACCCACAGTCGTAATCGCCGAGGATTTGTAGCGTAAAGCCCGACGGCAGTATCCTGCCGTAACGCCCAAAGATACAGATGCTGAAACAAGTTCAGTATGACGTTTATAAAATATAATTCATAAAAAAAGCCCGCTCTGTAAGAACGGGCTTTAATATTTATTAAATTAAAATCTTAGTTAGTTAAAGATTTAAAATCTGCATTATCTCTCCATTTTAAAAACTCGCAATCATCTTTTGCAGCAGCTTTTAAAGAAGCATCTTTTTCGATAGCTGTTTTTAAAGCAGCCATACCGTTAGAAGAATCACCTTTACGAGCACCTGCAATAGCTTTTAAGTAATAGCTCATAGCCATTTCTTTTTCGTTGCTTGCATCAATAGTGCCTGTAACACTTTCTGGGCTACCGTTTAATAACTGAGCTAAAGCTAAGTTAAAGCCTTTGTAAGCACCAAAATCAGTTACTGCATCAGTATATTTACCGTTACGTACATCTAAAATACCTTTGTTGTAAGCTACTTCAGTACCTGCACCGTTTGCTTTGTTGTAATATTCCATTGCAGTTTTGCGATCACCTGCTTTTGAATAAATAATACCTGTGTTATTCATCACAATAGCATTATCAGCAGCAGCTTTAGCAGCGCGTTCAAACGCAGCTTTAGCATCATCAACTTTGTTGTTCATTAAATAAGCTACACCTAAGTTGTTGCTTGCTCTCCAATCTGTACCATATTGTTTTTCGGCAGCTTGGTAAATAGCTAATTTAGTATTTACATCGTTAGTTAAAGTAGCACCATACAATAATTCTTCAATGCTTAAAGAATCAGGATGTGTAGTAGTTAAACGAGTAATCATTTCGTCTGTACGAGATTTTTTATCCACCATAATTGATATTTCTGCACGACGTAATTTTGGAAGTATCTGCTCTGCTAACTCTTTATAAGTAGCCGCTAAGTTTTTAATTTCTTTACGACGTTGTTCTGGATCAGAATACATAGTAAGAACACGCAAAACTAAATCTTTATCTTTCATGTTAGAAGATTGCATTGCTGCTTTAAAACCTTCCCAGTCTTCACGAGTTGTACCTGTTTTGTATTGAGATTTATCTTTACCAAATTTGGCTTTTTTATCTCTTTTAAACATGCCTTCTGTAGCAGCAGTAGCTGTTTTTGCACGATCTTCAGCTAAATGTGTATTTTTATCAGTTTCACCATCCGGAGACGCGTAAGCAGATACTTCAATACCTTTAAATTCGTACCACTGATTGTTCAAGTTAACTTCTACAAATTTATCAACGCTTTTCATTTCTTCGCTTTTCATTTCGCCCGGACGAACATTCGACTGGTTGATTGCGTAGAAAATATGACTAACCTGATTAGCCGGAGCTGTTTTTACAAAAGCATCTTTTGCGAAAATTCCTTTTTCGTCGTTACGAACTAAAAGTGGGGTAATGATGGTTCCGTCAGCAATTTCAAGACCTTTAAAATCTTTTTCTTTCTTTTTAACCGCACCTTTTGCACGAATTTCAAGTTTGGCGTTTTTCATGCCTGGCTCGTAAGCTGTGCTAAATGCTTTGGTATAAGTACCCCCTTTATCGTAAGGTATTTTTTGTCCGTTACCAACTGCTTTTTCGCCTAATAATACAATTGGCTCAAGGGCTTTTTCGCCACCGCCATTAAATTTAATTACCGGAGTAATGGTTACAGTTGCTTTTTTTGCAAAAATTTTAGCAGGATATTTTCCTGAAATGGTAAAAGCTACGCTGTCAGCCTTTTCTTCCAAAGGTTTTGGACTAACATCGTGCGTAATAAGGTCTTGTTTTTTAACCATTTTTCCCAGTCCGTCGCAGGCAGTAAGTAAAATTGCCGACCCTGCAACAACTGATAATAATTTAATTGTATTATTTTGCATGTTTTATTGTTTTAATAAGAGTTTCTTTCAAGACGCAATAATAAACATACTTTCTAAAATAAAAAAATTAACTTTTGCTATGGATATAAAACTTAAAAACGAAGAATTAGGACGAAAAACGCCGGAAGAATTTAAAAACAGCCAAAAAACGCCTTTGTTAGTAGTTTTAGATAATGTAAGAAGTTTACATAACGTTGGATCTGTTTTTAGAAGTTGCGACGCATTTGCCGTTGAAGCCCTTTATTTATGTGGGTTTACAGGCACGCCACCCAATAAGGAAATAAATAAAACAGCACTTGGCGCAACCGAAAGTGTTATTTGGCACCATGAAAGTCATATTCTTATCTTACTTGATAAACTAAAACAAAACGGATACACTATTTGCGCAGTAGAGCAAACCCAGCAAGCCATACAACTGCATAATTTTGCGGTAGAAGGCAATAAAAAATACGCCCTTATTTTTGGAAACGAAGTAGATGGCGTGCAACAAACCGTCATAGATCAATGCGATTATGTAATAGAAATTGCCCAAGGAGGCACCAAACACTCGTTAAATATTGCCGTTAGTGCCGGTGTTGTGTTGTGGGAGTTTTTTAAAAGGCAGTTTGTTTAAAATTACTTATGGCATCGCAAAGTCTTCGACAAGCTCAGGCTGACAACGCGCGGTGTCATATTGAGCCTGTCGAAATAGGTGGGCTGAATTTCTTTGATTAAAATTTAAACTACTTCTTTCTTGCAATAACTTTTAAAGCAGCATCCACAATATTTACAGTATCTAAACCGTATTTAGTCATTAGTTCATCGGGTGTTCCGCTTTCGCCAAAACTATCGTTAACAGCTACAAACTCTTGTGGAGTAGGGGTGTTGCGAGAAAGTAATTGTGCAATGCTATCGCCCAAACCGCCGTTCATTTGATGTTCTTCGGCACTAACCACACATTTTGTTTTAGCAACCGATTTTAAAACTGCTTCGTTATCTAAAGGTTTAATGGTGTGAATGTTTATCAATTCTGCACTAATACCTTTTTGCTCTAAAATTTCGATGGCTTCAATGGCTTTCCAAACTAAGTGGCCGGTTGCAAAAATAGAAACGTCTTTTCCTTCTTGTAAAACAACTGCCTTGCCAATCTCAAATTTTTGATCTGCGGCTGTAAAGTTAGGCACAGCAGGGCGTCCGAAGCGTAAGTAAACCGGACCATCATAATCTGCAATAGCCATAGTAGCGGCTTTGGTTTGGTTAAAATCGCAAGGATTAATAACCACCATACCCGGCAACATTTTCATTAAACCAATGTCTTCTAATATTTGATGCGTTGCTCCATCTTCGCCAAGCGTAAGACCTGCATGAGATGCGCAAATTTTTACATTCTTTCCGCTGTAAGCAATAGATTGGCGAATTTGATCATAAACTCTTCCGGTAGAAAAGTTAGCAAAAGTGCCTGTAAACGGAATTTTACCGCCAATGGTTAAACCTGCCGCAATACCCATCATATTGGCTTCTGCAATTCCTATTTGAAAAAAACGTTCAGGAAAATCTTTCAAAAAAGCATCCATTTTTAACGAGCCGGTTAAATCTGCGCAAAGTGCAACCACGTTTGGATTTTTTTTGCCAAGCTCATGCAAGCCAACGCCAAAGCCCGAACGGGTATCTTTTTTTTCTGTGTAAGGGAATTTTTTTATCATAGCAAGAATTAAAGAGGCAAAAATATAAAACGCTTTTGACTTACTGTAAGAAATTATAATTTAATGGATATGCTGGATATGATGCAGCCAATAATTGTGATTATGATCGTGATAATCATTACGATGAAAATAATCATACTTGTGCTTATATTTAGGCTTTAACTTTTTTAGTTGCCATTCCCAACCAATAGAAAACATAAAGCCTTCATTACTTTGTGGGCTTGAAAAATAATTCTTGCCAAGAAAAGGAAACAACTGATATTTTGCTGACAAAACAATACCCCCGCCTTTTTTAAATACATATTTAAAATCCAAAGCAGGCATTACAGTAAAGAAATCTTCAGCAACTGTAGATACATAGTGTTTATGATAGTGACTTGAATGTGTGTAATATGTTTTGCTTTTATCATCTAAACTAACAGCTTCATAGCCTATTGTTATCGCAGGTTTTACAAATATTCGTTTCGTTACGTTAAAAATATACTGGCATTTCAACCCAATGAAACCCAAAACTAATTGAGGCTTTTTGTTTACTGTTCCAAAGGTATTGCTTGTTTTACGGGATACCCCCCCCACACTAAATCCCATTGCAAATCTATTAAAACAAAAAGGCATCAAATCATAATAACCACCAACCGAATAAATGTTGTTTATTTTACCCGAAAGAAAACCAATATTGAAAAGAACAGTCTTTTTATTTTTGTTTATACGTGAAGTATCTGGTTGAGAATACATTTTTCCAATAAAAAGAAACAACAACAAAATATAGCGCACCAAAAATGTTTTCATTTAGTAATGCTAAACTAATTAAAACAAACTAATACTTGTTGTTTTATTTGATTCTATCGTAAATTTTTTCTCTACTGTTTTTTCTGCTTCTAATTGTGTTTTTAAACGAAACTCAACCCTATAATTTCCGGGTTGAAGATAAAGAACTTCTGCTTGCTGACCTTCAATTAAATTATAAACCCATTCTAATTTTTTACCGTTCTCAACATAAATACTTCCATAGCCTATACCACCTTTGTTTACTGATAAAGTACCTGCCGAAGGAATTTTTATCAAATTTGTTGAGCTTTGTTTTATATCCACATTGGGTAACTTAATGCGCGGCAGACTTAATATTTCCAAATCATATTTTCCGCAAATATATTTTTCGGTATTGCCAAATTCCTGTGCATTTAATGTATTTAATTCCCCACTTTTTCTTACGATGCACGATAATGATTTGTAAATATTAGGCCCCTCGGTTTGCAGATTTAAAAAGCCTTGTGGCGCATCTAACGGAATTATATTATGCTTGCCTTTTTGTATCACAATGTTTTCTTTTACCTGCGGTGGAATGGTATGCACTACCATTTTATAAGTTGCATCAGGGTCTAACACCAAGGTATCTGGATTACCACGATGGTTTAGTGTGTGCAAATAGTTATACATAATCTCTCCTGTTTTTTGATTGTAGAAAGTCATGGTAACATCTGTTTCGCTTGGTTTTTTGTAAGTATCCAATAAATTTACTTGCACGGTTGTTTGCGATATAGCTTCAATAAAAACCAGCTTCATTACTTGTTTAAAATTGGCTTCGTTGCTTACATCGTAAAACTTACCCATGCAACCAAATACATCGGCAAACTTTACATCTAATCCCACGCCAATAATAAACGGACGCAAGAAAACTCCATTTTTTTGCAAGGCAAGAGATACAGCACATGGGTCGCCATCGCACTCTTCAATGCCATCGGTAATTAAAATAACCAAATTTCTACAATTAGCACAAGGTGGAAAATCGTTAGCACTTTCTCCTAACGAGTAGGCAATTGGTGTAGTACCTGTTGGTTGTAATTTATTTATGCGATCTTTTATTTTTTTGCAATTAGAAAAAGCGGCATCAAAAGGTACTTCCAACTTACTGTCTTTACAATTACGGTTTGGTCTAAAAGGTGTTTGATGTCCGTAGCAACGCAAAGCCAATTCAAGTTTAGGGGTGTTTTGTAGCGAATCTAAAAACTCGCCCATTAATTTTTTAGAAATATCGGTTTTGTTGCCATTGCCCCATTTGCCAAACATGCTAAAAGAATCATCATAAATAAATAGTATGCGGGTAATGGTATTGCTATCCGATTTTTTTTTGTTAGAAAAATCTTTTGGCTCAGGCTGATACACTTGTGCAACAGATTTTAAGCAAACAATTAGCAGTAAGCAAGCAACTATTATTTTTCTTAAAAAATTCAAAGCAGGGCAAAAGTAAGCTGTGTAAAACGTTTTATGCAAAAGAATTATTAAAACATTTCAAATGAAAGATAAACCTCGTTTATTTATCGTATTTGAAATATAATTATTTTATACATTTACCCTAAATTTATAAAATCATGGTAAAAAAAATATTGTATGTAGTTCTGGCACTTGTAGTGATTTACTTTGTGTTATGTTTGGTAGGCCCTTCTGTTATAAAAGTTGAAAGGTCGGTAAGTATGAATGCCTCGGCAGATGCCATTAAATCACAAATAACAGATTATAATGTGTTTAATAGTTGGTCGCCCTGGGCAGAAAAAGATACAGCCATGAAAATTACAATTGAAGGCCAAGCCGGTACAGTTGGACACAAATATACTTGGGAAGGAAATAAAGATGTGGGCAAGGGCACTATGGAGCTTACATCTATTTCTGCCGACACAGTAGCTGAAAAATTGGATTTTGCAGGAAAAGGCGTTAGCGATGTTTTTTTTATTTTAAAACCAGAAGGAACTGCAACTAATTTTACTTGGGCTATGAACATGAATGTTCCGTTTTTTGGACGCGGTATGATGCTATTCTTTAAAGGACAAATGGATAAAATGCTGGGTGGCGATTTTGAAAAAGGTTTAGCTAAATTAAAAGCAGTTGTAGAGGCTGTGCCTGTTGCAAAGACTTATAACGGTTACGAAATAAAAGAAGTTATCTGGCCTGAGAAAAATTATTATGGTAAAAAAGCAACCTTACCATTTGAAAAACTGAGCGGTTTTTTTGCGGAAAATTTCCCAAAAATTTTTAATGATGCTATTACAGCTAAATTACAGCACACAGGCCCACCAAGTGCTATTTTTTTTAGTTATGATGAGCAAAAACAAACAACAGAATGCGCCGCTGTTATTTCTGTAGCAGATGGAGAACTTAAACATTGGGAAAAATTTAATGTGCCTGCGGCAGATATAGCTTTGCATGTAGCTTATTATGGCTCATATGATAAAATTACTAAAGCACATAGTGCAATTAATGAATATATGAAAGAGAAAGGGTTGGCACATAGCGTAGCCATTGAAGAATACATTTCAGATCCAATGACTGAAAAAGATACTACCAAATGGTTAACCAATATTTATTATGTTCTTAAAGGTAATGGTGCTGTGCAAATTAATGTTCAGTAATTATTCACTTATACTACTGTGCTATCTAGCGTAATATCTACTAATTAAATTGTATTAAATAAAAAATCCTATCGAATAGATAGGATTTTTTTATGATTGAAAACGCAAGTTATTTAGTTGTTGATAATGGTAAGTTTAAGTGTTTGTATAGTACCGTTTATAGAGGCTCTTATAAAATAAACGCCTTTGTTTAGTTGCAATTCGACAAAGTTAACAGTTACTGTTTGCGGGCCTTGTGGCATTTTTTGATTGTATAAAACAACTATTTGTTTGCCGGCAATATCATACAATTGCAGGTTTACATTTTGTGCAGCACTATTTTCAAAATCAAGATAAGCCACGTCTGCCGAAGGATTTGGATATACTTTAATAGTATTATTTACATTGCTTTGCTTAAAGATGCCTGTAACCTGTGCTGTATCTACACGTATCAACATACTATCTACATAGTAGTTATTGTTTACACTAGCTGTATCTGAGGATGATAATGAAACAGCACGCACGCTATCCATGCCATAGTTAGGGATATCTACATAAATTTTATAGTTGGTTAAAGGAACGCTGTCAAACTTGTATGTATAAACAACATTGCTGCTACTTGTCATGGTAGTTGTTGCGGTTGTACGTGCAGCACAGCCTCCGCCGGGGTTTTTACCCAACTTAACATCTATACCTTTTAATGGTGCGCCATATGTTTGATTTGGATTATTTGCTAAACGATGCCCAAACCCGGTAACTAATCTTATATTTCCCGATATGCTACCAGGACCTTTAACGCCAGATGTTTCTATTATTTTTACATTAGCCGTATCGTTACCCGCTGCACAGGTGTTGTGTGGTATAAAAATAGCAGAATCCCACTGAAAAGCATTTTTCTTATTACTATAATACGTTCCAACTGATAAGGGATACGAAATTGTATCTGCAATTACTTTTATGTAATAATTACCTACAGGTACTTGCGGAAACGTGTAATTATATACGTTGCTGTTTACTGTATATGTGCCTATGCTTGTATTGGCTGTTGAATCGGCTAAACCCACGTTGTTTGTTTTCTTTTCAAATAAATATACTTTACCAGAAGTAACGGTATTTCCATTAGGTTCTTTTATCAAACCTGATAATGAATTGTTTTGATGAACATTAATAGATGCCGTAGCTGTAGAAACGCCCACACAATTATTAGTATCTTTAATACTTACCGCAACGGTATAAGTGCCTGCCGGAGGTGCAACAACTACTTTATTTGTACTACTTGTATAGGTTAGAGAGCTATTTAACGTCCAAGTGCTTACGTAAGGTATATTACAAAATACGGTTGTTGTTATTGTATCTGATTGGCCCTGACAAATGTTGGAAGGACTTGTGCTTATGCTGGTAGCCAGAGGGCTTTGGTGTACGGTTATAACTTTAACCGTAGAATCGCCAATAGAACCAACCGTTCCATTAAATGATTTTAACATAAGGGTGTATGTACCGGCATTAGATAAAACATACGTAGTATCTTTTGTTATGCTGTATAAATTAGTATTTAAATACCAGTTATATGTATTTGAATTTGTAGCTGTACTCTTTAAAAACAACGTAT
>CAIXZI010000380.1 GCA_903923915.1 uncultured Bacteroidota bacterium | reverse complement strand
TTTACTCAAATAGGAGGTACGGCACAATCATTAACACTTACGGGAACGGGTAATTTAACCGTAGGGCCGTCTTCAGCCTTTGGAGGTAATGTAACTTTTGTAGCCCCTACAATGTTCTTGAATGGCTGCACGTATTCGGGTACAAGTTCATTTACTAAAAATGGCAGCACAAATGATGCCTCAAATGGAGGAAATACCTTTACAGGGGTTTCTACCGTAACCAACAGTGGCTCGGGTATTATGTACTTGGCTAATGTAGCTGCTTCACCAGATAACTTTGTTACTGATTTAACGGCCACTAATAATGGTTCGGGTTCTCTTTATTTAGCAAATACAGCAGCAGGCAACATATTTGGCGGTAATCTTATATTTAATAACACGGCAAGCGGAGTAAACACTAATATCGTAATTTGTAACAATACTAATTCAACAGCTACTATCGCGGGCAATTTAACTATGACAAATGCAGCAAGCGGAACCGGAAATAATTATGCATATGTAGGAAACAACGGTTCGTGCAATATAACAGGCAATGTAACTATTAGTAACACATCTTCCGGAATTAACTCAGGCATTTATATAGAGCAAGGCCCTGCATCAAGCAGTGTTACTATTGGAGGCAATTTAAGTATTACAAATATCGGCTCTGCTACCACAGCAAATGATGTTAGTATTTCGGGAAGTGTGGGTACTACAACTATTACAGGAACTACAACTATTATTAATAATGGTTCTGGCGGAGGTCACTCTCGTGTGTTTATAAATGAAGGCTCATCTTTAGCTTCAACTACTTTTGGTGGAGATGCTACTTTTTCTAATATATCAGCTGCTGCAGGCGATGTTTATTTTAGAAATTTAAGAGGTGCCATTTCTTTTAACGGCAATTTAATTGTCAGTAATACAGCTACTACAGCATCAGGTAATAATGGTTTTTATTTTACTTGGACAGGATCGACTGGAACAGAAACGCTTGCTGCGGGTAAAACTATCACCATTGGTGGCGCAGGATTTTCTACAGGAAGATTACAATTAATAAATTTCACGCAAGTTGGTGGCACAGCGCAATCATTAACACTTACTGGTACAGGTAATCTTACGTTTGGCTCTACCTCTGCTTTTGGCGGCGATGTTACCACCGTAAGTCCAACTTTATTTTTTAACGGATGTACGTTTAGTGGAATAACTACCTGCACTAAAAATGGATCTACAAATGATTTTGGTATAGGTAATAATATATTTACAGGGGTATCTACTATTACTAATAGTGGCAGTGGTTATTTGGCGTTTGGTAATGGTAGCAGAGATCAATGGTTAACGGACGTAACTTTTAATAACACGGGCTCAAATATTATTTACGTGGCAGCTAATGCTGCCAACAATACGTTTGGTGGAAATGTGGTACTTAATAATGTGGGGTCAACCGGAAATAACAACGGTATTTATTTCTGTAATAATGCCAATGCAACAGCAAGCATTACAGGCAATTTAACTATTACAAACAATCCAACATCTGGTACAACAAATGGCATAAGAATTTGCGAAGGCAATACAACTTCATTTTCAGTAGGTGGAACAACATCTATTACTAACGTTAACAATGGTATATCTAATTACATACGTTTTGGAGCAGGAACGGGTAGTGCTTGTACCTTTACAGGCGACGTTACAGTAAATAATAACGGAACAACAGCTTCTGCCAATGCGGTACACTTTAGTTATACAGGTAGTTCTACCTTTAATGGTAATGTTATCTTAAACAGTACAGGTGGTGCCGGTGTTGTTTTTGGTAATAGCGGAGGAACCTCTACACAAGCAAATAATAAAACAATAAATACAAGTACCTTTACCGGAGGCCCTTTATACCTACGTAATTTTGTGCAAAGTGGTCCAACAACGGGTAATACATCTAACGTAAGCATTACCGGAGCTAATCAGTTACTAACTTTTAACGGCAGTTCTTTTTATGATAATGTTACAGGTTCTTCTCAGCAAATAACAGCTACTACCAGCACCTTTAGAGGTACAACGGCTTTAACCAAAGTTAGTGGTAATGCAAATGATTATTCTTTGGGTGGAAATACTTTTAATGGAACCACCACCATTACCAATCAATCGCCTACGTATGTTTTAGGAATGGCAAATGGTACCGCTGATGCTTATAATGGCAACGTTACTTTTGTACAAAGTGCAGCCGGTGTTTTAAGCCCAAGTTACAACGCCAATTGCACCTATGCTGGTAATATTACCATTACAAGTCCTGCTGGAGTTGCTATGACATTTGGATCTGGTGGCGGTACATCTACTATGAACGGATCATCTGGTGGACAAACCATTAATATAACAACGGGTCTTACCCCAGTGTTTACAAGGTTTACCATGAATCATACAGGTACCGGTGTAACTTTAAATACCCCAATTAACTTGTCAACTAATTTAACTATGACAAACGGAGTATTAAATACAACAGCTACTAATATTTTAACGATGCTTAATGCCTCTACGGCTTCTGCTTTAACTTCTGCATCTACCTCATACGTTAGCGGACCAATGAAGTATCAAAAATCAGTAGCGGGAAGCACTATTTTAAATTTCCCTATTGGAAAAGGCTCAGATTGTAGGCCTGTTGTGCTTACTGTAAACCATACAGCGGCTACTTTGTATAATTATACTAGTGAGGTGTTTAACACAGACCCTTGGGTTGCTATGAGTAGTGGCGCACCTTACGTAGCTACTAATATGCCTCAAACGGTTGACACCATTTCTAAAATACGTTATTGGAATATTGCGCGTACTGATGGTGCAGGAGCTAGTCAGCCTTCTACAGGCTTAAGTGGAAACCAGCAGATACAGTTATATTTTGGAACAAATGATCAGGTTTATCAAGGAGGTAGTTTAACTATCGTAAAAAACACATCAGGTTCACCCGCTGCATGGATTGATATAGGGGGAAGCTGTGCGCTTGGTAATTTTAGTTCAGGTCAGGCAGGTAGCGTTACCTCTACATCGGCTCCTTCGGCTTTTACCTCATTTTCAGCTTTTACACTTGGAAGTAAAGCAGATTTTGGTTGGAATCCGTTACCTATTGAGTTGCTTTATTTTGACGCAAAACCGGTTAACAACACCGTTGATTTAACCTGGGCTACCGCTACAGAAACAAACAATAAATTTTTTACGATAGAAAAAAGTAAAAATGGCATTGATTTTGAATTCTTACAAAACATTAATTCAGAAGCTTTAAACGGAAATAGTAAAACCACTTTAAATTACAGAACGTATGATTTAAACCCTTACATAGGTGTTAATTACTATCGTTTAAAACAGACTGATTATAATGGCAATTTTAAGTACGCAAATATTGCTCAGGTTAATTTCGATAAAAAATCGTTTGTATCTGTTTTCCCTAACCCGGCATCAAACAATCTATTCATAAATGTTAGCAGTGATTATGATAATGCAAGCGTTAAGTTTATGGATGCACTTGGCAGAGAGGTATTAACCCAAAATATTAGTTCGTCTAATGTGAATGCTATAAACACAGGGTCTTTATCGCCAGGCATTTATTATGTGATTATTGATAACGGAAATGGTGAAGTAAATAAAACAAAAATCACTATTCAGCAGTAAGCTGCTAATACAAGACAAAATAAAAGCTTCTTCGTAATTTATGGAGAGGCTTTTATTTTTTATTCAAATCTTCTAAAACTTTAGCATAAATGTCTTTTAATTTTTTTGGATTTTGTGTGTAATAGGCAAAGCTGGTGTTAAACCGTTGCGCGCTAATATTATACTTTGTAAGCACATTTATTTTTCTGGTAGTATCGTTTGAAACCCCTGTGTTTAAAGCGGCTTCTGTAAGCGTTAAATCTGTAATAATATATTCCATGGTATCCGCACTAATTAAGTTAGACGGGCGTTTAATTTCTTTTCTGAAAGAACAATTCGTGAAAATTAAGAATGAAAAATTTAAAATTAAAAATGTTGTGGCACAATTTCGAATTTTAAATTTTGAATCTTTAATTTCCATTAAAAGATGGTTTGCGTTTTTCTAAAAATGCTTTTACGCCTTCTTTAAAATCGGCAGTACCAAACATTTTACCAAACTCTTCAATTTCAACATCGTAACCATTGTACTTGTTGTTAAAGCCGGCATTAATTACTTTAATAGCTGTTTTTACTGCCACCGGAGAGCGACTGGTAATTTTAGCTGCAATTTCTTTACACTTAGTAAGCAATTCTTCAGGAGTTACTACATAATTTACAAGTCCCCATTTATAAGCGTCTTGTGCATTAATCATGTCAGCTGTAGTAATCATTTCAAAAGCTTTGCCTTTGCCTACAAGCTGTGCCAAACGCTGCGTTCCGCCATACCCAGGAATAACTCCTAACGATGTTTCGGGTAAACCCATTTTAGCATTATCACTCGCAACGCGCATGTGGCAGGCCATAGCAAGTTCTAAGCCTCCGCCAAGTGCAAAACCATTAACGGCCGCAATAATTGGTTTAGAATAGTTTTCAATAAAATTAAAAAGTTTAAAATGCCCTGTGGCGCTAAGCGATTTACCTTGTTCAATATTAAAGTTAGCAAACTCGGCAATATCAGCACCGGCTACAAACGATTTTGCACCGGATCCCGTTAAAATAATGGCACGAATTTCTTTATCGTTTTCTGCTTCAATTAATGTTTCATGAAGTTCTTCTATTGTTTTTGCATTAAGTGCATTTAATTTATCGGGGCGATTAACAGTAATCGTCAAAACCTTGTTTTCTACTGCTGTTAATACGTTTTCAAGAGTCATGGTTAGCATGTGATTGTTTTTATGCAACGAATATACAGCAATTAAGATGCCACGTTTTTTTAGTTATGCAAAGTTTTTTAACAGCTTTCTATTTTGTTTATGCGGTCTTGATGGCGCCCACCTTCAAAACTTGCGCCTAAATAGGCATCTACACAAGCAAAAGCAACATCTTCAGCTATGTAACGCGCAGGCAAAGCCATAATGTTAGCGTTGTTATGCTGGCGAGCCATGCTTGCAATTTCAGGCATCCAGCAAAGTGCCGAGCGAATACCCGCATGTTTATTGGCTGTAATATTTATGCCGTTTCCGCTGCCACAAAGTAAAATGCCCAAAGTGTTTTTATCTGCTAAAACATTTTCAGCCACCTTGTGCGCGTAATCCGGATAGTCAGCGCGCTCTTCACTGTAGCAGCCGCAATCAATCACTTCAACTTTTTTATCCGCTAAGTATTTTCTAATTTTTTCTTTCAAACTAAAACCTGCGTGATCGCTACCAATAAATATTTCCATGTTTTTATTTTTTAATTTATTATTAATGTCATCCTGAGCTTGTTGAAGGGCTGGGCGTTTGCCGATTACGGCACAGGGCTTTTCGCGCTGCACGGCAGCTTGCTACAATCCCTAACGCAATTAATTAATTTCAAAATTATCGGCATCCAACCCTACCGGAAACTTCTTACGTAAATCTGTCAAAAACTCATAATCCAATAAAACAGTTTCAACACTTTCTTCATTCGCTTTTGTGTGGCTAATTATTTGCCCTAATGGGTTTATAACAACGCTATCGCCGCTGTGGCTAAATCCGTTTCCATCCATGCCAATACGGTTTACACCTATCACATAGCACTGGTTTTCGATGGCGCGCGCTATTAGCAATTGTTTCCAAGGGTGGTTACGTAATTCAGGCCAATTAGCTACGTAAATTAAAACATCATAATCGGCAACTAACTCGTTGTTTTTTAACTGCCATTTATTTCTACTCCATACTGGAAACCTTAAATCGTAACAAACCAAAGGCAAAATTTTCCAACCTTTTACAATAGGAATTATTTTTTCAAATCCCATGGTATAATGTTGATCTTCAGTACCCATTCTAAACAAATGACGTTTGTTATAATGTTGTTGTGTGTTTGGTTCAACCCAGTACAAACGATTGAAGAATTTTTTATTTTCTTCCACACAAATACTTCCGGTAATAACACAATTTTTTTCTGTCGCTTTTTGTTTCATCCACTGCAAGCCTTTGCCATTCATTGGTTCGGCGTTTTTTGCGGGCTGCATGGTAAAACCGGTAGTAAACATTTCGGGTAAAACAACAATATCTGTTTTATCAACAGAAGAAACTATTTTGTCAAAATGAGAAATATTAGCATTGGCATTTTCCCAAGCTAAAGATGTTTGTATGAGCGTAACAGAAAGTTTTTCCATCTTAAAAATAATAACAAAGATAGGAATCTATTTTATCATGGCTTCTTGCAGTAAAATCAAAAAGGTAAAAGTTTATAATTTAATTTTTAATCCGCCGTTTGCTGAAAAATAAGTGAGGTTTGTGTTTATGCCTGTTGTATTAGATAAATTGGCTGTGCCGTATCTAAAGCCACCATCAATTGTAAAATATAATTTTTTATAGAGTTTTATATCTCCTCCCAAACCAAGCATTAGCAAGGCATTAAACTTACTTGTATTAATTTGATTATATGATAGGTCGTTATTAAAGTGTTCTTTTATAACAGATAATTTTGTTTGTTCAGATAATACATATAGAGCACTTGCACCTAAAGCCGCATACAGGTTTATTTTTTTACCGTTTACATAATACCATTTTGCTTCAATAGGAATTTGCAACGTATTAATTTTAGAGGTGTAACTATAGTTTGCATGAAACATGGTTATAGGTGCCAATGGAGAATACCCTTGCAACATGGTGTTTTTATCTACTGCCATTGGGCCGTAAGACGAATAAAAAATAAAATCGCCGGTTAAATTTTTAGGAAAGTAAAAAAGTGTGGCGTCTTGCTGCGCAGTAAAGTAGCTGTAATTAAGTCCTGCAGAGATAGCAATTTTTTTAAGTAGCCTGTATTCAACTTTAAACGAAGTGTTATAAGTTATGGGTTGTTTTTCGCCTGAATTATCAAATAAACTATTTTGTGTATTTTTAAGAAAGAAGTTTGGTCCGCCCGTTAATAACAAAGCCCATCTATTTAAAATGGGTTCTTTTATCGAGCTATCTGTTTTTACAAGTGGTTTGACGGAATCTGTTTTTGCAATTACACTATCTTTCTTAGTTGTAGCAACTATGGTTTGTGCAGAATCTTTTGCAGAGACATCCGTGGTTTGTTCGGGAGGGCTGGCCACAATGTTTGTAGTGGTCGAGAATGGAAAGGGGATTGATCCCATTTAGCCCGGAAATCTGTTTCTTAAGGCCAAGAGTTGACGAAAGTTTAAATGCCATTCTTGAGACTGCTAAGGCAAAAAATATAGGAATTAACATTGAAATTCCGGAAGGAATGACGGTATACGCTGATAAATATATGCTGGGATCCCTGTTTCATAATCTGGTGTTTAATTCAGTGAAATTTACTCAGGCAGGTGGAATGGTGACTGTATCCGCCAAACCACTAACTAACAGCTGGGTTGAGATTTCAATAAAAGATTCAGGCATTGGTATGGACCAAAAGATGATCGATAATCTTTTTAATCTGGACATCAATACAAATCGCAAGGGCACTAACGGTGAATTGAGTAGTGGCCTTGGCCTCCACATTTGCAGGGATATTGTCGAAAAGCACGGCGGGAATTTATGGGTCAAAAGCGAAGTGGAGAGAGGAAGTATTTTCTATTGTACATTACCATCCCTGAAAAATTTCTAAATATGGTTCCTGAATTGATAAAAAGCAGAAAGTACCTTTCGCAATAGAACCTGTACCTCAGGGGAAAAAACATACGCAGGAGATTTTATTAATGCTAACAGGCTAAATACTTTCGGAAATTCGATTTTTTGTGTAATTTTCGGAACATAACGGGTCGGCGCCACTGAGCATAAACTAAATCTATTTTTATGAATAACCGAAAATCCACATCCGAGGAATCTGAAAAAGTTGAAAATTCAAATAAATCAGCCAATATACACTTCCCGATTGTTGGAATTGGGGCATCGGCAGGAGGACTAGAGGCACTTGAACAGTTTTTTCAAAATATGCCGGCTAAAAACGGGATGGCATTCGTGGTGATTCAGCATCTGGATCCTACTCATGTTGGGATTATGCCGCAGCTCTTGCAACGGATAACACCCATGAAGGTTATCCAGGCCAGCGACCACCTTAAATTGAAACCCGACTCCGTTTATGTGATTCCCCCCAATAAAAGTATGTCGATCCTCAAAGGGGAGCTCTTCCTGTTCGATCCTGTAGAACCACGTGGCCTGCGACTTCCCATTGACATTTTTTTCCGTTCACTGGCAGTTGACCAGCAAGAGAAAAGCGTTGGGATCATCCTCTCCGGGATGGGCTCTGACGGTACACTTGGGGTAAAGGCAATTAAAGAAAACAATGGACTTGTGCTGGTACAGGAACCGGGTTCTGCCAAATTTGACGGGATGCCTAACAGTGCAGTAGAGGCTGTTAATGCAGATGTTATAGCAAATGCCGACCTGTTACCTTCAAAACTTATCGCGCTGTTAAAATACTTTCAGGTCGTCAAAAGCGATCCCCAAATTGAGATCCGTAATAAAAGCAACCTCGATAAAATCATTATTCTCCTGCGTGAACAGGTTGGTCATGACTTCTCATCCTATAAGAAAAACACCTTATTCCGACGTATCGAAAGACGAAAGGGGATTCATCAGATAGAAAAAATATCGAATTATGTTCGCTTCCTGCAGGAAAATCCCAAAGAGGCAGAGATCCTTTTTAAGGAATTACTGATCGGGGTGACTAATTTTTTCCGCGATGCTGAAGTTTGGGAAAAACTCAGGGAAAATGTTCTCCCCACCCTGATTGAAGAGGCTCCATCAGGTTATATTTTTCGCGCCTGGGTTACCGGGTGTTCAACAGGTGAAGAGGCCTATACACTGGCCATTATTTTCAAAGACGCCATGGAGAAATTAAAGCATCACAAGACACTCTCCCTGCAGATTTTCGCCACAGATCTTGACTCGGACGCCATTGAGATCGCCCGTAAAGGAATATTCCCGGCGAATATTGTCGCTGACATCTCGCCTGAACGGATCAATCACTATTTCAATGAGATACCAGGCGGCTACCAGATAAATACCTCAATTCGCGAAATGGTGGTATTTGCACCACAGAATTTAATTAAAGATCCTCCCTTCACAAAAATTGATATTCTGACCTGTCGAAATGTACTAATTTACATGGAGTCCGAATTGCAAAAAAAATTACTCACCCTCTTTCATTATAGTTTGAATCCGGGTGGCGTTATGGTATTGGGAACCGCTGAATCAATCGGAGGAGATAAATCGGTGTTTATTGAGTTAGATAACAAGCTGAAAATTTATAGGCGCACAATAAATGCAATTCCTCCAGACCTTGTCGACTTTCCAAGTTCATTTTATAACAATAAACGAACCAATCCCGAAACCAGAAAATTGGCCAGGGCGAACGAAAATCTGCAATCATTGACTGAACAAATTCTACTTCAGCGATTTGCCCCTTCAAGCATTCTGGCCGGAGGAAAAGGGGATATTCTTTATATAACGGGCCGAATCGGAAAATACCTCGAACCTGCCGCAGGTAAAGCAAATTGGAACATCTTCGCAATGGCCCGTGAAGGGCTAAGCGACATCCTGCCAGGACTATTCCGCAAGGCGTTGATCAACTATGAACCACAACTGGTTCAAAAAGTAAAAATAGGGTCAAACGGAAACAAGCAGTTAGTGGATGTAACCGTCCAATGTATTGAAGGTCCTGACCTGCTTAAAGGAATGGTTCTTGTCGTATTCTCGGATATTGCCGGCCTAACCGAATCAGATCCGGCACAACATAAATTGAGAAAAGGCAAGGCATCACAACGTCAGCGCGAATTGGAAATTGAACTGGAAAGAAGCATGGAAGATCTTCAAAACCTTCGCGAAGAGATGCAAACCTCACAGGAGGAGCTTAAGTCAACCAACGAGGAGTTACAATCAACCAATGAAGAGTTGCAATCAACCAATGAAGAACTTACCACCTCCAAGGAGGAGATGCAGAGTCTCAACGAGGAGCTTCAAACGGTAAATATCGAATTACAAAGCAAAATCTCGGATTTTGGCAGGGCGAATGACGATATGAAAAACCTGTTAAACAGCACGGAAATAGCTACACTCTTCCTCGACAAAGACCTAAATATCAGAAGGTATACAGATCCGGTAACTACAATTTTTAAATTACGTCTTACCGATGTAGGGAGACCTTTCACCGATCTGGTTAGTAATTTGCTGTATCCCGAAATTGAAAGCAATACCCGGCAGGTACTAAAAACCTTAAGCACCATAGAAAAAGCTATTTCCACAAAAGACAACAGGTGGTTTAACGTAAGAATTATGCCCTACCGGACCCTTGATGACCGCATCGACGGATTAGTGTTAACATTCACCGATATAACAACATCCAAACGATTGGAAATTGAGCTAAAAAAAGCGAATGAAGACCTTATGGAAGCCAGAAAAAGTATCCGGGAATAAATTCAACATTCAGCGGATTAGTATACTAAGTAATAGATAAGATATAATGTACTACTTAAAATTCCAGTTTT
>CAIXZI010000379.1 GCA_903923915.1 uncultured Bacteroidota bacterium | reverse complement strand
TGAATTAAAATATCCTGAAATATTTGTTGCAGTTTTCGTTGTTCTTTTCCTTTGCGGCTAAATTGATCATATAACGCTGTTATTGGACTGTTAAATGCATCAACCCCTTTAGGAGCGGCGTGTTGCCTAATGTAGCGCTTCATATAATCAATCTCATTAGGCTTAATTTTACTGGCAATAACGGTAACACTTTGCATACTAACCATCATAGAATGCATGACAATTTTTATCGGTTTTTTAATGCTATCATTTATGTTTTTAATAAGAGAAATAGGATATTTTCGTCGCGCATAACCTACATACTGAAGCGTTAGCGTATCGTTGTTTTGTCCTATAATAGTGAATTTGCCATTGTAATCAGTAATGGTTCCGTTACCTGTACGTGAGTTAATTAAATAAACATAAGGCATTACCGTTGTACTATCCTGATCTACAACCGTTCCGCTAATAACAAACTTACGCTCTGTTTTTTGCGAAAAGCCTTTACTGACAAGAAGAACAGCAACTATGAATAAAAATTTCTTTATCAAAACGGGTTAAAAATACATTAAAAATCTTATTCACATTCGTGTAAAACTCACAACACAAAAGTAGCTTTTTAATCCTATCTTTGTGTTGATAAATGGAAGAACGCTTTGTTGTATCGGCTCGCAAATACAGGCCGCAAACTTTTGAAACCGTAGTTGGACAACAACATATTACAACTACGCTTAAAAATGCCATAAAAAACAATCATTTGGCGCAGGCCTTTTTGTTTTGTGGTCCGCGTGGTGTGGGTAAAACAACCTGTGCACGTATTTTAGCCAAAACCATTAATTGCTTTAATCTTACTTCTGAAACAGAAGCTTGTGATAAATGCGATAGCTGTACATCTTTTAACAGCGGACAATCATTAAATGTTTTTGAATTAGATGCCGCGTCAAACAACTCGGTAGAAGATATTCGTAATTTAATTGATCAGGTAAGGTTTGCGCCTCAGTTAGGCTCTCATAAAGTATATATTATAGATGAGGTTCACATGCTTTCATCTGCGGCATTTAACGCGTTTCTTAAAACGTTGGAAGAACCGCCTAAACACGCCATTTTTATTTTAGCTACTACTGAAAAACACAAAATTATTCCTACCATTTTATCTCGTTGTCAGATTTTTGATTTTAATAGAATTAAGTTAGATGATATTTCTAATCATCTTGGATATATTGCAAAAACAGAAGGCATTACAGCTGAAGATGAGGCCTTGCGTGTAATTGCCCAAAAGGCCGATGGTGGTTTGCGCGATGCGTGTAGTATGTTTGACCAGATGGTAAGTTTTGGAGGAAACAACCTTACTTACAAAACCGTAATTGAAAACCTAAACGTACTTGATTACGATTATTATTTTAAAATTACCGACGCACTTAATACACAAGATACATCAACCGTACTATTAACTTTCAACGAAATTTTAGATAACGGATTTGATGGGCATCATTTTATAGCCGGATTGGGAGAGCATATTCGTAATTTATTAGTGTGTAAAGATGCGGCTACTATTCAACTTTTAGAAGTAAGTGAAAACGTAAAAATAAAATACCAGCAACAAGCACAAGCTTGCAGTACGCAGTTTTTATTAAAATCTTTAGGTGTTATTAATAGATGCGATACCAGTTACAAAGCTGCTAAAAACCAGCGATTGCAGGTGGAAATTGCGTTATTGCAAATTAGTTACTTAAATGCTGCATCTACGGATGCAGAAAAAAAAAAGATAGTGCAGAATCAGGCGTAAGCGAAAGCCCAACGCCAGCTACACCCTCTACTGCACAACAAATTAAACCTCTTACTCCCACAGCTGCTGCTGCAACTCCTCAGCCAAAAACAACTACAAAACCGGTTGGTGCTTTTAAAGATTTAAATTTTAATGATGGTTTTAGATTAAAGCAAACTCAAACCATTGTTGATTCAAACAAAGCACAAGTTGTTGAAGAAAAGGTTGCTGTAAATTATAGTCAGCCATTTACCTTAGAACAACTTCAACAAAGCGTTATAGATTACACAAAAAAAATGCAGGAGCAGGGCAAAAAGCAAATTGCTGTTATGCTTCGTCCAGATGTAATTTCTTTAAATAACGAAACAGAAATACTTATTGATATTGAAAACAGAGCGCAAATAGATGGTTTTGAGCCTATGAAGCAAGATTTTTTAGACTTTGTTCGTAAAGGATTAAACAATCAAAACATTACCATGCGCATGCAGGAAAAAGCTGCTGATCCTACAAAACGCGCCTACTCTCCTCCTGAAAAATTTGAAACGATGATGAAAAAAAATCCAGCTTTACTTAACCTAAAAAACAGGTTGGATATGGAATTGGATTATTAGTTAATTACACTAATTGCTTTTTAAGCATGTAGTTAAATCTTGTATAAAGTGCAATGGCCGAAAATATTAAGCCGGCAGTTAAGCCATACCAAATGCCATTAATACCTAATTTTTCTATAAAACCTAAATAATAGGCAAGCGGTAGAGCAATTATCCAGTATGCTGTAAGAGCAATGATGGTGGGCATTTTTACATCACTTAGGCCACGTAAAACACCTAAACCTGTAACTTGTATGCCGTCAAAAAATTGAAACAAGGCCGCCACTAAAATCAAGCCTGCTGAAAGTTTTATTACTTCGGCATTCTTATTAAAAAAAGCAGGTAAAGTTTCGTATGATACTAAAAAGACTCCCGCAAATATTATCATAGTAATGCCCGCTAAAACAAACCCAGCTTTGCCTGCAATTTTAATATTTTTCCAATCATTCAATCCTTTATAATTAGCCACTCTGATAGATGCAGCACCACTAATACCACTGGTAAACATATAGGTAAATGCTGCGATGCTAAGTGCAATGCCATGCGCATCTAAGGTTATTTTGCCCAACCAACCTGCCATAATACCTGCAAAAGCAAAGGCTGCTACTTCAAATACAAATTGCAAAGCCGGACCAACACCAATAGAGAAAAGGTTTTTTAATTGAACACGCGTAATTTTTTCTTGTAAAAAGGGTTGTACAATTTCTTTTAGTTTTTTGTGATAAATAATGTATATAGCAAAAGCAACTGCCATAAAAACACGTGCCCAAAAAGTAGCCCAAGCCGCACCCATGTAGCCAATAAGCGGAAAACCAAATTTGCCATAGATTAAGCAGTAATTTAAAATAATATTTATGATATTACCTATAATACTAATATACATAGAGGCTCGTGTATTGGTTAGGCCTTCGGCATATTGCTTTAAAGAAAAGAAAATAGCAATTGGTACTAATGAAAACGAAATGACTTCTACAAAAGGTCGGGCTAAAATAGCTACATCTTCGGGCTGATTAAGCAAGCTTAAGTTAGCAGCAAAAACACTGGCTAAGCCAAACAAAATAACGCTTATAATAAAATTAAGGAGCAAGGAATTTTTAAGTAAAGACGCTTTTTCATTTAACTGATTATTTACGTGAGCGCCTGCCACTAAAGGTGTTAAGCCCTGCGACATACCTATAGAAAAAACTAATAACAAAGTAAACACATTGCCTGATAAAATACCTGCTGCTTGTTCTTCTATGCCAATAAAACCCAGAAAAATATTATCAGACATAGAGGTTATAATATGCCCTACCTGACTAATAATAATAGGAATAGATAATATACTGGTTGCTTTTAAATGTTGCTTGAAGGTCACGTTAGGAGATAAAAGTTTCTTTAAATGTAATACCGTGTTGTTCTAGTTCCTGCAATAATGGTTCGTAAATTTCTTTATGAATCGGAATTTGAACACCTGTTAAATTGAATTTACCTGTAAGGAAGTTTTTAACACAAATTGCAAGCGGCAAGCCCACTGTTTTAGCCATAGCTGTGTGATTTTGATCCGTACCGGTAACAACCAACGACGAAATTATTTTTTTAGGAAGTTTAGAATTCTTGCTATTATCAATTTCAAACTGATGTTGCATTACTACTAAATCTTTATCATTTGGTTTTAATAACCATTTCTTTTCTAAAAGATTTTGTAATAATTGCGCGGGTGTACCATAATCTAACTCAATTTTTACGTTATCAAAAAAGCCTAACCAGCCAATCATATCAATAGCTTCAGCATCTGTTTCATTACCCATAAAATCTATTAAATTTTGCTTAACAGAGTTTGTTTTATTTGGCAAAAACGATTGTAATAATTGAGAATATGTTTTTGTATTCGTATCTTTTAGGATGAAAGTATCATCCGTTAAACCAACTTTTACAAATACATTCCAAGCCTTGCAATAGGCTATTTGCCTAAGCGTTCCGCGTAAAATAGTTTTTGCAGTATCTAATTTATACGGATGGATATAACTTAAAGAATCACGGTTTGCGTAAGCATCATACTTAATTCCATCTACATCAATGGTATCAATTTGCGCGAAAATTCTGTTATATGGTATGTATTTAATTTCTCCATTTTCAAGATACTGAGCCGTTGCTTGTCCCGCTACTACAACGTTTCTTGGGTTCCAGGAGAATTTATAACCCCACGGATTGTCATTACTTTCAGGAGCCACCAAACCTCCGCAATATGATTTAAACGAAGTAATTTCTCCGCCCTGCGCTTGTATTTCATCAATTACTTTCATGGCAGAAGCGTGGTCAATACCAGGATCTAAGCCGCACTCGTTCAATAATAAAATATTTTTATTTTTAGCTTCTTCATCAAAAGCCATCATTTCGGGTGATACATAACTTGCTGTAGCCACGTGTTTACCAAGGGTTACACAATCTTTAATAACAGCCAGATGCATAAATGCAGGCAGCATAGATATTACAAAGTAGGCCTTTTTAATTTCAGCTAAGCGTTGTTCATTATTATCAATATCTAACTGAATGGCCTGTGCATTAGGATGGCCAAGGGTTTTGCTCTTTGCTAGTTCTAAACTCATATCAGCCACAGTAATATGCCAGTCAAACTTTGAAGCATGATCAAGCAAATAGCTAATTAACGAAACCGTAGAGCGACCTGCCCCAATAACCAAAATATTTTTCATTTTTACTAAATTTCAGCTGCAAAAATAACCTAATTTTACAAAGATGTTGGCACGTATTTTTTTAGTTATTAGTTTTTGCGTAACAGGCTTGTTAAATGCCCAAAATAACTTGATTATTTTAAACGAAAAAGGAGCTCAATTTTACTTATACCTAAACGAGCAAAAAATAAATGATAGCGCTCAAAGTATTGTAAAAGCAAACAAAATATGGGATGATACCTGTACTATAAAAGTAGTTTATTTAGATAAACAAAAGGCTGATTTTAATAGCAAAACTTATTTCTTACAAAACGGAAAAAGTTGCAAAAACCTGGAGTTTACTTACACAATTGAAACGGTTAAAGGAAAACCAATTTTAAAATTTATATCTACTAATGTAATTTCAGAAGATACTACCACTAAACAAAAACAGGCTTCTGTACGCGTAAGTGATTTTTTTACTTTACATCAAAAAGAAAAAGATGATAAAAATAGATTAATGGGAAATTACCCTCCTCCAACTCAATGCACAAAAGCAGTTGGCGATTCTTTATTAGATAGGCAAATCAAAACATTAAAAAACAATCATATAGAATTAAACCGCATAAAAGATGCAAAGTGGTTTATCAGCAATACTTGTTTAAACGTTTTTCAAATAGAAAAAATATTTACTGTTTTTGATTATGAAGACTCTAAACTACAATTAGCCAAATTTGGGTACGATTATTTTATAGACAAAGAAAACTTTTTAAACATTTTAAATTTATTAAAGTATAAAACAGAAAAAGAAGAATTAAAAAAATTCTACTTAGCAAAAAAAACAAAATAAAATCATCTTATGAAAAATTCATTTTCATTTATAGCAGGTTTATTTGGCACAACCGGTGTGGCTTTTGGAGCACTTGGCGCTCATGCATTAAAACAAAAAATGCAAGAAGGTATCATTACTATAGACCAATTAAGTGCGTTTGATACAGCCACAAAATATCAATTAATGCATGCCATTGTATTGTTTATTATAGCTTACATAAATCGTGATAAGCAAATTAAATTATATAATATAGCCTCTTACTTAATAGTATTTGGTGTGTTATTTTTTAGTGGTTCTATCTACATGTTAGCAACGCAAAACATAAGTGGCATTGAGGCAGGATTTATATTTGGTCCACTTACACCAGTTGGTGGTTTACTACTCATCTTAGGTTGGATTTGCATTACCATCCAGGCATTAAAAGGGAATGACCCGAGCTTTTAAGCGAACACCACTATGCAAAAACATAAAACAATAAAAAATAGTGAGTCGTAAAACACTTTTTGTAGATGTGTTACTGCCTTTGGCCGTTCCTAATTTATATACATACCGTATTCCGTATGAGTTGAACGATGCTGCCATAGAGGGAGTAAGAGCCTTAGTGCCATTTGGGAAAAATAAATTTTATACCGCATTAATTAAAAACGTGCATGAAAACCCACCTGTTGGTTACACAGCAAAATACGTTGAAGATATTTTAGATGACCAGGCCATTGTTAACGAAACTCAATTTACTTTTTGGAATTGGATGAGTGCCTACTACCTATGCAACACAGGCGAGGTAATGAATGCAGCGCTTCCATCGGGTTTAAAATTAAGTAGTGAAACTAAATTAGTTGCTAATCCTGAAATTGATTTTGAAAAAGAAAATATATTAGATTTAAACGATAACGAATACATTTTATTAGAAGCCATTCAAAAAAGAAATGTTTTATCGTTTACAGAAGCGGCAGAAGTATTATCCGTAAAAAATCCGCAATCGACTATCAAAGGTTTGCTGGCAAAAAAATATGTTTTGTTGTATGAAGAAGTTAAGGAAAGATACAAGCCAAAGATTATTTCTTACGTCAAGCTAAATGATATTTATCAGGCAGATGAAGAAGCTTTGAAAAAACTCTTTGAAAGCTTGGAAACCAAAGCGTTTAAGCAGTTAGAAGTTTTATTATTTTATTTAAAGGAAGTCAAGCGTGATGAGCAACATGAAAACACTTGGTTAAAACGAAATCATATTCTTAAACATTTTGATGGTGCTGTTATTAACGCACTCATTAAAAAAAACATCTTTATACAAGAAAATTTTGAAACCGGTAGATTTGAAAATGATAACACTGCACAATTACAAAAAGATCTATCTTCTTCGCAAAACAAAGCCTTACAACAAATAGAAGAATCTTTTAAAACACATCAAACTTGTTTGTTGCATGGTATTACCGGTAGCGGTAAAACAGAAATCTATTGTTCACTCATAGAAAAAACAATTGCCCAAGGTAAACAGGTTTTATATCTCTTGCCTGAAATTGCTTTAACCACACAGCTTGTAACGCGCATTAAAAAATATTTTGGCGATAAAGCAGGCGTGTATCATTCTCGTTTTTCTGAAAATGAACGCGTAGAAATTTGGAATTCTGTTTTGCAACAAGAACAAAAAAATGTTACATTCAATAAGCAAAATCATCAAATAATTTTGGGAGCGCGTAGTGCTTTGTTTCTTCCATTCAATAATATTGGTTTAATTATTATTGATGAAGAACATGATACATCTTACAAGCAGCAAGATCCTGCGCCGCGCTACCATGCAAGAGATGCAGCTCTTTACTTGGCATCACTTCATAAAGCAAAAGTATTATTAGGTACCGCTACACCAAGTATTGAAAGCTACTACAATGCGCAACAAAATAAATATGGCTTAGTTGAATTAAACGAACGATTTGGTAATTCATCTTTACCGGTTATAGATGTTATAGATGTACGAAATACCGATGGTAAAAAAACGGATGAAGTAATTAGCCCGCCGCTGTTTGCACAAATGACGCTTGCCTTGGAAAAGAAAGAACAAATTATTCTTTTTCAAAACCGTAGAGGTTTTGCGCCTTATACCGAATGTTTTACCTGTGGTCATATACCTTGCTGTGTGCAGTGCGATGTTTCGCTTATCTATCATAAGGCAACACAAAAACTAACTTGTCACTATTGTGGTTACACCATTGTCCCGCCAACAACCTGCGTGGCTTGTGGTAACAGCGATTTACGTTATCGTGGTTTTGGCACACAAAAAATTGAAGAAGAGGTTGGTATACTTTTACCCGAAGCAAAAATCAAACGCATGGATGTTGATTCTACGCGAAGCAAACATGCTTACAAACAAATCATTGATGAGTTTGATGCAGGAGATATTGATATTCTTACCGGTACGCAAATGCTTACCAAAGGTTTAGATTTTGATAACGTTGGCTTGGTTGGTGTGTTGCAGGCAGACCATCTTTTAAGTTATCCCGATTTTCGTTCGCACGAAAGAGCGTTTCAATTAATTACGCAAGTAAGTGGACGAGCAGGCAGAAAGCACAGCAACGGAAAGGTTTTTATTCAAACCACGCAGCCCGAACATCAGGTGATTACTTGGGTAATGAGCAATGATTACAAGCAAATGTATAACACCTTGCTCGCCGAACGTAAAGAATATTTGTACCCGCCGTTTACACGTTTGTTTAGTTTTACTTTTGTGTATAAAGATGCCGATACGCTTGGTTATGCAGCAGAATGGTTTGGTGCAGAGCTTCGTAAAATTTTCGATCAACGTGTGCTTGGTCCGCAGTTTCCTATAGTAAGTCGCATTAAAAACGAGTACCATAAACAAATACTTTTAAAGATAGAGCGAGATTATTCTTCCAATCAAGTAAGGCAACATCTTAATAAAATAATTTTTGCTTTTAAAACAGATAAACTATTAACAAAAGTTAAATTAAAAATTGATGTGGATTGTTATTAGAATTTGGGCGTTCCGCTGGTTTAGCTCATTGTTTTTATTTTTGGTTTCGCAGAATGCTACGCATTTCAATAAAAGCTTTACACTACAATCCCTAAAGCAATCTTCTAATTCTCTGCTAATTTTTGTTTTTGATACAGATTATAATATTCTTGCTTTAAGTCAAGAAGCTGTGCATGCGTGCCACGTTCAATAATTTCTCCACCGCTTAGCACAATAATTTCATCTGCGTTTTGAATAGATGAAACACGATGAGAAATTATAATACCTGTTTTTTGTTGCGTTACCTTTTTAAGATTATTAAGTATTTGTTGCTCGGTATCACCATCTAAAGCACTAAGGCAATCATCAAAAATAAAAATAGACGGGCTTTTAATAATAGCACGTGCAATAGATATACGCTGTTTTTGTCCACCCGAAAGTGTAATACCCCTCTCGCCTACTATCGTATCAAATTTATCACTAAAATTTTCTATATTATCATAAACCACCGCTTGTTTAGCAGCATCAAAAATTGCATTATCTGTATAGGTATCAGAAAAAGCAATGTTGTTTTTAATCGTATCAGAAAACAAAAAAACATCTTGCTGCACATAACCTGTTTTAGCCCTTAACTGATTTAGATTTATGTTTTTAATATCGGTTTCATTAATTAAAATACTTCCTGAATTTACATCCATAAAACGCATAAGCAACTGCGCTACGGTAGATTTACCGCTACCACTTTTTCCAATAATACCCATAGTTTTACCCGTATTTATAGTAAAAGAAACATTCTTTAGGGCAGTAATTCCGGTATCAGGGTAGGTATAAGAAACATTTTTAAATTCTATTTTATCATGCAGTTTAAACAACTGTTGGGTTGGGTTAACAATTTCGGGTTTAGTATCTAAAAATTCATTAATCCGCTTTTGAGAAGCTGCTGCCCTTTGCACAAGAGATAGCACCCAGCCCAGCATAGCGAACGGAAACGTTAGTTTGCCAACATAAAAAACAAACTGCGGAAAATTACCAACTGAAGTAATTTGACCGGCAGCAAACATTTTTCCACCAAAAAAAATAATAGACAACATACTTAATCCAACCATAAAAGCTAAAAATGGTTGAAAAGATGCTTCGGTTTTAGCAAGTGCTAAATTTTTTTGTTTATAATCTTCCGCCTTATTAAAAAACGTACTGTAAAAATGGTTTGTTCTGTTATAAGCCTTAACTACTCTAATACCCGAAAATGTTTCTTGTGCAACGCTTGTTATATTTGATAAAGCTTCTTGCACTTTAGTGCTTCGTTTGCCTATGGCATTACTTACTTTAAAAATTATTATAGATAAGATAGGCAAAGGCGCAAGCACCAATAGCGTAAGTCTGGGGCTTTCGGCCCACATAAAAACAACTACAGTTGTTATAGTTACAATAGTATCAACAATATACATAACAGCAGGCCCCACATACATACGCACTCTGCCAACATCTTCGCTTATACGATTCATCAAATCGCCGGTACTGTTGCGCTTATAAAAATTCAAATCCAGTTGCTGATAGTGGTTATATATTTCGTTTTTTAAATCGTACTCTATAAGGCGTGATACCACAATAATCGTTTGTCTTTTTAAAAACATAAACAAACCACTAAATAAAGTTAAACCTAATAGTTGCAGGGCATAGATGATGTAAGTATTTTTAGCTGCGGCATTTTGTGCAAGTGTTTTTGCAGCAAAAGAATCGGTAGCATTTTTAATAACCACGCCTTGGCTTACCAATAACACGTTAGATAAAAGTATAAATAGTACGCCTAATAGTAAACGGTAACGGTATTTATAAAAATATTTATTTAAGTAGCGTAGAGATTTCATTTATAAATATTGGCATTATAAAAACCCGACTAAATCAGTTATTTAGATGTAAAGTCGGTATTAATTTATGCTTGCAAATATATAAAATTTAGCTCGTTTTTAAAGAATGAAATAGTGTTGTACCTGCTATGAATTAGTTTTTATTGCAAAAACGGTGCATAGGTTAAAAAATAAGTATTGCAAAATATGAGAAATAAGATGCCAAGTGCCATGCTTTAACGTTATTTGTTTTTTATTGTTTTAAAATATTTTTTAAAGGGCCATGAATGTTTAAGAGCTTCCATATCTTCACTAAAACTTTCAGTACCTTTTTTTATATTATACATACTGCTAT
>CAIXZI010000378.1 GCA_903923915.1 uncultured Bacteroidota bacterium | reverse complement strand
GGTATCGTGATGATTTAGAAGAAGCGATGAAAAAAGATCCGCTTCCAAAATTGCGTAATAAGTTATTGATTGAAGGGGTCGAAACTGCCGAGCTTAAAAAGATTGAAGATGCAGCTACTGCCCTTGTAAAAGCCGATTACGAGAAAGCTTTATTGGCAGAAGACCCGCACCCCGAAGATTTATTTAAACACGATTTTGCACAAACAACTATAACTGAAGAAAAAGGAAACCGTGCACCTGCAGGTAAACAGCCAACCGTAATGGTTGATGCTGCTTTATTTGCTATTAGTGAGTTAATGACAAAACACCCTGAATGTTTGTTATACGGACAAGATGTGGGGCATCGCCTGGGTGGTGTGTTTAGAGAAGCGGCTACCCTAGCCCAAAAATTTGGTAATCACCGTGTATTTAACACCCCAATACAAGAAGCATTTATTATAGGCTCAACCGTTGGCATGAGTGCCGTTGGTTTAAAACCAATTATTGAAGTTCAGTTTGCCGATTACATTTGGCCCGGCTTAAATCAATTGTTTACCGAGGTTTCTCGTTCTTGTTATTTATCAAACGGCAAATGGCCTGTTAGTTGTATTTTACGTGTACCCATTGGTGCTTATGGCAGTGGTGGTCCTTATCACTCAAGCAGTGTAGAGAGTGTGGTGTGCAACATTAAAGGCATTAAAGTTTGCTATCCAAGTACAGGTGCCGATTTAAAAGGCTTAATGAAAGCTGCCTACTACGACCCAAACCCTGTACTAATGTTAGAACACAAAGGTTTGTATTGGAGCAAAATAAAGGGCACCGAAGATGCTAAAACCATTGAGCCTGATGAAGATTATATCATTCCTTTAGGCAAAGCAAGAATGGTGCAAACTTGCGAAGCATCGAAAGATAAAAATACCTTAACCGTAATAACTTACGGCATGGGAGTTTATTGGGCTAAAAATGCAGGTAAGAAATTCCCTAATCAAATTGAGATTGTTGATTTACGTACACTTTCTCCTTTAGATGAAGAAACCATTTATGCTTCTGCTAAAAAACATGGTAAAGTTTTAGTGTTAACCGAAGAACCAAAAAGCAATAGTTTTGCGCAAAGCATAGCATCTCGCATTAGCGAAAATTGTTTTGAGCAATTAGATGCACCCGTTAAAGTGGTTGGCGCAGAAAACCTGCCTGCCATACCGCTTAACTCTATCTTAGAGAAAACCATGCTGCCAAATGCCGATAAGGTTGAAGTAGCTATGGAGGCTCTACTTAAATATTAATTAAAATGAAAATAGGAATAGTTTGTTATCCTACCTTTGGAGGTAGTGGTGTTGTGGCAACGGAGTTGGGGAAAGCATTAGCCTTAAAAGGACATCAAATCCATTTTATCACCTATAGTCAGCCGTTTAGGTTAGGTTATTTTACCGAAAATATTTTTTATCACGAAGTGAATGTAAGTGATTACCCTTTGTTTGAATACCAACCCTATGAATCTGCTTTAGCCAGTAAAATAGTAGATGTAGCACAACACGAAGCATTAGATTTATTGCATGTGCATTATGCTATTCCACATGCTTCGGCAGCCTTGATGGCTAAAAATATCCTTGCCACAAAAAATATACACATACCTTTTATTACTACGCTTCACGGTACAGATATTACACTTGTTGGACGCGACCCTGCTTTTCTTCCTGTAATTCAATACTCGCTAGAGAATAGTGATGCAGTTACGGCTGTATCTGAAAGTTTAAAGCAAGATACCCTATCTATTTTTCATTTAAAGAAAGAAATAGCCGTTATTCCAAATTTTATAGATTTACGAGAATATAACGTAAGTTTTGATAAATGCCATAGAACACGATATGCGCCAAACGGAGAAAAGATAATGATACACATTTCTAACTTCCGTAAAGTAAAACGTGTGGATGATGTATTGCGTGTGTTTGATAAAGTGCGTAAAAAAATACCAACCAAATTAATTTTAGTTGGTGATGGTCCCGAACGTGCTACTATTGATAAACTTTGTAGAGAGTTAGATACCTGTGGCGATATTATTTCATTAGGTAAAATTGCCGATCCAAAAGATGTTTTGGCATTAGCCGATTTATTTATCCTTCCTTCAGAAACCGAAAGCTTTGGTTTGGCTGCTTTAGAAGCTATGGCTATGAAAATACCAGTTATATCAACTAACACAGGTGGTTTACCTGAGCTTAATATTAATGGTGTTACAGGTTTTATGAGTAATGTTGGTGATGTGGATGATATGGCAAAAAATGCCTTACATATTTTATCGGATACTGAAACACTTGCTAAGTTTAAAGTAAGGGCTTACAAACGTGCCGAAGATTTTGACATTAGTAAAATCTTAAAAGATTACGAAAATCTATATCAATTAGTTGTTAAAAATAAAACTTTGGTTTAATATTCTAATTTGTGCTATCAATACAAATTTGTAGATTTGTATTATCAATTTTAACTCAAATCGAATGAAAAAAATCTACTTATTATTTTTCTTATTGCCTTTGTTAAATTTAAAGGCACAAACACCAACTTGCGGATACGACCACACTTTTATAGCTTCTGGCAGAGCAGGTATTTGGCCTGATAGCGCTACTAACTTTGTTAGCGGAACGGTTGGGCAAGCATATTTACAAAACGTTACTATTGTAATACCTAAAGATACTACGGTATCTGGTTTAGGTACTTTACAATATAACCATGTTGATTTACAAACCAATGTAACTAATCCTGTAAATTACGGGCTTCCTCCTGGGCTAAGTCTTACAGGCACTCCATCTACGTTTAAATTTCCGGGTAACGATTCAAGTTGCATGGTTATTTATGGCACACCTACAACCGCTGGTTCTTACACCTTATCTTTTTCTTTAAAAGTTTATGTAGTTGGTTCTCCAATAGCTATAACAAGTTATACGGTAGGTTATTATATAATAAACATTGCGGCTGCATCTGGAATTTCTACCAGTAAAAATTACGATTTTAATGTAATGCAAAACAGTCCAAACCCTGTAATTAATAATACAGCTATTAAATTTACAACACCTGTTGACGGGAAAGCAAAAATGAGTGTGTACAATATTGCCGGGCAAAAAATTACAGATAAAGAATTTGCCGCTCAACGTGGAGATAATAGTTATGAATTTGATGCTGCTGCTTTAGAAAGTGGAATTTATATTTACGCATTAGAACTTAACGGACAAAAACAAATACGCCGTATGGTAGTAGCAAAATAATATGCATGATTTTGAAGTAACTATTTTAGGTTGCGGTTCTGCAACACCATCATTGTTACGAAACCCAAGTGCCCAGTTGCTTAATGCAGCCGGGCATTATTTTTTAATTGATTGTGGAGAAGGAACACAAATTCAGTTGCGTAGAAACAACATAAAAATTCAACGTATTAGCCATATTTTTATCTCGCATTTACATGGCGATCATTATTTAGGTTTGCTTGGGTTGCTACAAACCATGCATTTATTAGGCAGAAAAACAAAGCTTACCTTAATTTGCCCACCTGAGTTAAAAGAAATTTTAGATTTACAAAACAAGCACTCGCAAACAACCATTACTTACGAAATTGAATACGTTTTTACCAGCCCAAAACAAGCGCAACTGGTTTGGGAAGACGAAAAAATTACCATAAAATCATTTCCATTAAGACATAGGATAAATTGTACCGGTTTTTTATTTAAAGAAAAGCCTCATCTAAAAAACATCTCCAAAGAAAAATTGACTCAGTTTAATATATCTGTATCAGAAATAAACAAACTGCGTTTAGGTCTTGATGCTATTGATGAAAAAGGAAAAACAATAGCTAACGATGAATTAACCTTACCTGCACAACCGCAACGTAGTTATGCTTATTGTAGTGATACTAATTACTATGAAGACATTATTGAGCATATAAAAGAAGTAAATTTAGTTTATCACGAAGCCACTTTTTTAGAGGCAGAGCTAGAGCGTGCTAAAAAAACATTTCACTCTACGGCAAAACAAGCCGCAACTATTGCCAGCAAAGCAGAAGCAAAACAACTTTTACTAGGTCATTTTTCTGCACGGTATGGCAATACAGATGGATTTATTGAAGAAGCCAAGCCTATTTTTGAAAACACCTTAGTGGCACAAGAGGGTGTAACCTATCAAATAGTTAGCATTAATACGTAGATTATTTTTTCGTTAAGGATTGACACAACATCCTTTGCCTAAATGCGTAGCATTCTACAGAACCTAAAAGCAATAAGCTAAATCAGCAAATATTAGTGCAGAGGCCCGCCAGCGCATTTCAATAAGTTTATATAATAATGCGTGGGAACGCACTAATATTATTGAGGAATTTTTAATTCCTTAATAATATTAGTAGCACCGCCAACTTTATCAATTACAAATAAAACGTAACGTACATCTACACAAATGGTACGGTTAAGATCTTTATCAAAAGCTATTTTATGGCTAAGTGCTTCGTAGTTACCGTCAAAAGCTAAACCAATTAACTCTCCTTTACCATTCATTACAGGCGAACCTGAGTTACCACCCGTAATATCATTGGTAGTAATAAACGATACCACTAAATCATTATGCACTTTATCTATATAAGGACCAAAATCTCTTTTGCGAGCTATGTCAACAAAGTTTTTTGGTAAATCAAACTCATAATCGCCCGGTTTATATTTTTCCATAATACCTTTCATGGTACAAACACTGGCTAAATCTAATCCATCACGTGGGTGGTAAGGTTTTACTTCTCCAAAGCTTACACGCATGGTAAAGTTAGCATCGGGGTACATTTTTTTAGTGCCTTTTTCTTCCATTACACCTTTTAAATAGGTTTTACCCAACCAAGCATTTTTAGTTTGAAAATCAGTAGAAAATTTAGCATAGTTTGCATTGTAAAACGCGGTAAATGCATTTGCGGTAAAGAAAGCCAAATCTTTGTGTAGCACGGCTGTATCAGGTTTAGCCACAAAATTATTCCAAGCATCGTTATTTACTAATAAAGAAGTTGCAAATACATCAGCCGCATAAGCATCAAAACTATGTACGTTATTTAAATCACCATATTTGTTTTTAAGCCAGGTAAAAAATGCTTTTGGTTGTTGGTCTTGCTGAATATCATTATAAAACATATTAGTAACAGCAGCCAAAATATTTTTATCAGATGCTAAGTTTTCATCTTTCATAAAAACATCATGCGATTTTTTAACTGCATCAACTGCTTTTTTAATTTCTTCGGGTGTTACATCTTTTTTAGAAAGCACTTTATCTAAAGAACCCATATCTGCCGCATATTTAATTACCGGAGAGCCTAAAATCCCTTCGTTTAAGTACATGCGCCACTTTGCATAAGGAGTCCAAGCTTCGTAAGCTTTACGATAATCTTGAAAAATTGATAAATACTCAGGTTTATCTTTGGCCCAATTTAAAAAATCGCCTTCAGCTTTTTGTTTTTGTCCGTAAACATCATACTTAATAAGCTGTTTGCTTTCTCCGTCAAAAAATTTCCAATAGTTAGCAATACGAGCGTAAGATGATGCCAATTGCAATTTAACGCCGGCATCTTTAACCATTTGTTCTTTCATTAATTTTAAACGCACATCGCGTAAATTAACTAAAGATGGATTTTCAATTTCGGTTTTAAGTTTAACACCAAATGAAGTTTCGTAACGGTTTGTTCCGCCAGGATAACCATAAATCATAGCGTAATCGCCATCTTTAACACCTTTAGTAGATACCGGTAAAAAATATTTTGGTTTCATTGGGATGTTATCCGCAGCATAATCTCCGGCTTTGCCATCTTTGGTTGTGTAAACTCTAAATACCGAAAAATCTCCTGTATGACGAGGCCACTCCCAGTTATCAGTATCTCCGCCAAATTTACCAATGCTTTCTGATGGAGTACCTACTAAACGAACATCTTTAAATCTTTCGTATGTAAATAATAAAAATTGATTTCCTTTAAAGAAAGAGGCTACACGGCCTTCGTAGGTTGTACCTTCGGTTAGTTTTTTACCCATTTCGGTTAAAATATCCGGAAGCTTTTTAAGATAATCTGCTTCTGATAAGCCTTTGGTAGTTTCGTTTACTTTATCGGTAACATCTTCTATCTTAACTAAAAACTGTACACTTAAATTTTCACTCGGAATTTCTTCAGCTTTAGTTTTAGCCCAAAAACCATCGCGAAGGTAGTTATGTTCTACCGAACTTGCTTTGGCAATAGCCTCATAACCACAATGGTGATTAGTAAAGATTAAACCTTCGTTACTTACAATCTCTCCTGTGCAACCACCACCAAAAATAATAATGGCATCTTTTACACTAGGCTTATTAATATCATAAAGTTGTTCTTTGGTAAGCTTTAAGCCTTTTTTTACCATATCATCATATACCTGTTGACCAAGCAACATAGGTAGCCACATGCCTTCATCGGCTTTTACAGCAATATTAAATAGAAACGATACTATTAATGCGAGCGTAATTTTTTTGTTCATATAGTTTAGTTTTAAAACGAGGGCAAATTTAATAAAAGACTCTTATGGTAGGCAGCCATTTACGTATAAAAACGACCAGTGGTCAGATTTTGAGCATGAATTTACTTAGTAGAAACGGAAATTTTAAAAGTTATCTTTAGTAAGTGTTAAATCATTAATGATTTTAACTACAAACTCCAATTGTTCTTCTTTGGTAAGCTCGGTATTATCAAGTACGATGGCGTCTTCGGCCTTAGTTAGTGGGTTTTCTTTGCGATGCGTATCATCATGATCTCTTTCCATCAAATTTCTT
>CAIXZI010000377.1 GCA_903923915.1 uncultured Bacteroidota bacterium | reverse complement strand
CGGCCGTATCCACATCTTTTGTCCACACGTTGATAGCTCCAAACTCTTCTTTGGTTACAACCAGGCTTTCGCTGTTCCATTTTTTAACTGAAACTATTTTGCCATTGGCAGGGCTTACAAAAACTTTATTGTTGTGCGGAATATTTCTTTCGGTTTGCCGAAGAAACCAGAATTTGTAGTAAACTGCTAGAAGAATAACTATTGTAATACTGAAGTAAAAAAATCGTTTGAGCCATTTCATGGTTCAAACCTAAGTGATTCATTACAAATAGCCAACAATCTTATTTGGCGGCAGCAATTTCAGCATCGCTAAACTGGTAGAATCCGTTGTTAGCAACTGTAACTTTAGGCAGGTGGTGTGTTTTTTCGAAAAGGTTATAACCTTCAGCCATGTTTCTCCATAATTTATTAAACGGGGCGCAATCAACGTATTGATTAAATAAGGTAAAATTTTCTTCGGTTGGCTTAAATGGAAAAATTTGAACCGGAATTTTTTGTTGTCCATAATTCCGCGCTTTTACTGCGCAGATATAAATGTCTTCAACATAATAATCACTCATGGCTAAACAGCCGGCGCTGGCATGCTTGCCGTGAATATATATCAGTCCGCCTTTATTAGCGGCCGTGCTCAGTTTCATATCCGATTCATTAGGATAACTAATACCAAGCGATAAATAATAATTACTGTTGGGGTTAAAATCGTTGATATAATAATATCCTTCGGGCACCTGGCAATCGCCCTGCATGCGTTTAGGGCCTAATTTGCCCGATTCGGCATATATTTTAAACTCATCGAGCTTAACATAAATTCCATCTGGTTTTTGCACCCAAATTTCCATTATGGCTTCGGCTTTAAATGCACGGATAAACATATTGCCAAAAGTTTCTTCGGGTATTCCAACCTTTCGGCATTTCATTTTTATGTATTCCTCTTTGCGTTCGTAAGCCTGGCGAACGCGGTCGTTTTTTTGTTGGGTTTCTTCAAAACTAAGCTGGCCGGGCATAAACGCAGTGCCCGCTAAAAACAAAACACATAAAAAAAGTGCCCGGAAAAAGATCATTTGCCTTTTGTAACGCTTTGATTACCCTTAAAATTTTGGCTTTGCACTTAAAGATACGTTGCCAACCTTGTTTTTATACGGGCTTTGTTGTAAAAAAGGCATTCAAAAACCAATATTTTATCCAATCCACACCTTGTATAATAGTAAGCTTATTATTTAAGTATATTAAACCATTATTACTAGATGTGTGAATTGTTAGATCAAGTTTACGCTTCAAAATTTTGATTTCACACTATTGCGTACTTGTGCACTGTAATCAACAGGCCAAAAGCATTCTTATTTGCTGATTATCAAATAGTAACGGCCTTTATTCACAAGCTGTTGATAGCCGTGTTGACATTGATAATTGCATAAGATTTAGTTAACATGGTGTTAGCATTGATGTTGATTTCGGGAAAATGATAAACATCATTTTATCAAAAAAAGCAGGAGTTTTTTAAACCGCATTTCCAAAAAAATCTTGTATTGACTTACCAACAGGTTTTAGGCGTAATGAACAGGGTGCTTGTGTATAAGCAGAATCAAGAACTAAGAAAGAAGAAAAAATGAGCGATTTAAGTTTATGTCTTAATTCTAGATTCTTGGTTCT
>CAIXZI010000376.1 GCA_903923915.1 uncultured Bacteroidota bacterium | reverse complement strand
TTTCTGGTTTAAGTGGTAACAATGTATTTGGCGGAACACAGCCATATTCATACCAATGGTATAGTGGTAGTTCTCCTATTCCTGGGGCAACATCTCCTACACTAAGTGGCCAGCCAGCAGGTACTTATAGCCTACAAGTAACCGATGCAAACGGATGTGTTGCGGGTACTATTGGTGGCGCATCTACCTTTAGTGTGCCTGCTTTGGCTCAGCCAATAGCTTTGTTTTCAACTACACCAAGCCCGGCAACAGGGGTAACTCCTTTAACGGTTGTGTTTACTAATCAATCAACAAACGTAAACATACCACCGGTAACTACAACGTATGTTTGGAGTTTTGGTGATGGAAGTGGCGCTATTGTAAAAGATACCAATCATATCTACACAAACGTAGGTACTTATACGGTTGTTATGATTGCTTCAAATGGTAGTTGTAGAGATACTGTTCGTACAACTATTGTTGCTGAAACGCCAACCAGTATGATAATTCCAAACGTGTTTTCTCCAAATGGAGATGGTATTAATGATGAATTTTTTATCATCAATACGGGGATGACCAGTTTAAATTGCGAAATATTTAATCGTTGGGGGCAGTTGTTGTACACAATTACAGCTCCTCACCAATCGTGGGATGGCAAAACACCTAATGGTCAAAAAGCCCCTGATGGCACCTATATGTATCTGCTACAAGCAACCGGTGTAGATGGTGTAACGTATAAACAACAGGGTACGGTTACATTAGTTAGATAATAAAAAGTAAATTTTAAGAAAGGCTTCTGTAGAAATATGGAAGCCTTTTTGCGTTAGGGATTGTAACGAAAATCCTTTTTATGTAATCATAAAAAGATTGAAGTGAAAAGCCCGGCGGTGGAAATGCTTTTTCAGCATTCAGCGAAACCAAATAAAAAAACTAATACGATTTGCTAAACCCACCGAAACGCCCAAATTATTTAGCACGATAGCCGCTATTTTCAAGCTACAAATCTGTATATTTGTAAGTGTATTAACTTATTTTTTTATCATGGATAACGTTGTTGATGTAGAAAAAAATTTCAACTCTAAATTAGAGAAGAATGATTTTGTGGAACCTAAAGATTGGATGCCTGAAAATTATCGTAAGCATTTAATTCGTCAGATATCTCAACATGCGCATAGCGAAATTATTGGCATGTTGCCGGAAGGAAATTGGATTTCTCGTGCACCAAGTTTACGATCAAAAATTGTATTGCTTGCAAAAGTACAAGACGAAGGCGGACATGGTTTATATTTATACACAGCTGCCGAAACCCTTGGTGCAAGCCGCGATGAGCTATTAGGCGCACTTCATACAGGTAAAGCAAAATACTCTTCTATATTTAATTACCCAACTTTAACATGGGCAGATATTGGTGCGGTTGGTTGGTTAGTTGATGGTGCTGCCATTATGAATCAGGTTATGTTGCAACGTACGTCTTACGGGCCATACAGCCGCGCTATGATACGTATTTGCAAAGAAGAAAGTTTTCATCAACGACAAGGGTATGAAATTATGTGTCGCTTATGTTTTGGAACGGAAGAACAAAAAGAGATGGCGCAGGATGCTTTAAATCGTTGGTGGTTTCCTACTATGATGATGTTTGGCCCGCCAGATAAAGATTCTCCTAACAGCGAGCAAGCTATTAAATGGCGTATAAAACGCGAAACTAACGACGAGCTTCGTCAGAAATTTGTTGACAGAACTGTTGCGCAAGTTGAGTTTTTAGGTTTAACTATTCCTGATAAAAATTTGAAATGGAATGAAACTAAAAAAGGGTATGATTTTTCTGAACCTGATTGGAGCGAATTTTATAGTGTAATTAAAGGTAACGGCCCTTGTAATAAAGAGCGCTTAGAAGCCCGTAACAAAGCGCATAGCGATGGTGCTTGGGTGCGCGAAGCAGCCATAGCTTATGCCGAAAAGAAAAAAGAAAATATTTTAGCAGCATAACAATTATAGGTTTTTGATTTGTAGAATTAAAGATTATTAAATAATTCTATAAATTATAAACCAACAATAAAATTTGACATTTAAGTAACTCAATAAATCGAAATTTAATAAATCAATAATTTGCCAAATGAAAGATAGTCAAGGCCCTTTATGGGAAGTATTTGTACAAAAAAAAGCAGGTCAACCGTTTGTACATTGCGGTAGTTTACACGCATACGACAAAGAAATGGCAATAGAAAACGCGCGCGATTTATATACACGTCGCAGTGAAGGTTCTGCTCTGTGGGTTGTGCCCGCAGCAGCTATTGTAGCAAGCTCTCCAGAAGATGCAGGTTCATTTTTTGAACCATCAAATGATAAAGTTTATCGCCACCCAACGTTTTATCAAATTCCTGAAGGAGTTAAATATATTTAAAAAGAAAAATGCCACTGATTGCACAAATTATCGCAGATTATTATTTTGTATATCGAAAAAAATCTGTGTTTCTTAATCTGTGTGAATCGGCGAAATCTGCGGCAAAAAAATAGTTAATCATGACAAAGCAAGAAGCATTATTTAAATACACACTTCGCTTAAGCGATAACAGTTTAATATTGGCGCAACGCTTATCTGAATGGACTTCCAAAGGTCCGTTTTTAGAAGAAGATTTGGCGCTTACCAATATTGCTTTAGATATTTTAGGGCAAGCAAATTCTTTATTAGAATATGCTGCCAAAACAGAAGGTAAAGGAAGAACATCTGATGAGTTAGCTTTTTTCCGTAACGAGCGCGAGTTTTATAACACGCTATTAGTTGAGCAACCTAATGGAGATTACGCGCAAACAATTTTACGCCAATGTTTGATTGATAATTTTGATTTGCTTTTTTATACTGAGCTTGCAAAAAGCAAAGATGAAACATTAGCGGCTATTGCAGCAAAATCTATAAAAGAAATTACATACCACGTAAGGCATACAAGTTCTTGGGTTGATAGATTTGGTAATGGCACCGAAGAAAGTCATACACGCATACAAAATGCGTTAAATGAATTGTGGCGCTTTACCGACGAACTTTTTGAAATGAATGATGTGGACGCGTTGTTGTTGAAAGAAAACGTTGCAGTTGATTTAGCTGCATTAAAACCAATCTGGAAAAAACAAGTAGAAGCAACTTTAGAAAAAGCCAATTTAAAATTACCTGAAACTGTTTTTATGCAGACTGGTAGTCGTAATGCAAAGCACACAGAGCATTTAGGTTATATATTAGCAGAAATGCAGTATTTACCACGTATGCATCCAACTGCTAAGTGGTAAATTAATTATTTCTTATGCGAAAAATTCTTGCCATAACTTTTCTCTTTTCATTTAATATTATTTTCTCGCAAAGTTATTCGTATCAAATTGCTTTATTAAAATATAGTGGGGGAGGGGATTGGTATGCCAATTTAGAAACCTCATTACCTAACCTCATTAAATTTTGTAACGAAAATATTAAAACCAGCATCAATCCTGAACAGGCTATTGTTGAGGTTGGCAGCAGTGAGCTTTTTAATTATCCTATGGTGCATATTACGGGGCATGGTAATATTATTTTTAGTGATGCAGAAGCTCAAAATTTGCGCAAGTATTTATTGGGCGGTGGCTTTTTAGAAATTTCTGATAATTACGGATTGGATAAATTTATTCGTCCGCAAATGAAAAAAGTTTTTCCTGAATTAGATTTTGTAGAGCTTCCGTTTGATTATCCGATCTATCATCAAAAATATAATTTTGATAAAGGTTTGCCAAAAATTCATGAGCATGATAATAAATCTCCGCAGGGTTTTGGTATAATTTATAAAGGCCGTTTAGTTTGTTTTTACGATTACGAGTGCGATTTAGGTGATGGTTGGGAAAACTACGAGGTGCATAAAGATAGTGAGGAGGCTCATGAAAAAGCTTTAAGAATGGGGGCAAATATTTTATCATATGTTTTTTTAGATGGAGTTTATAAGTAAGTTAGGTGTGCACTGTCATATTGAGCTTGTCGAAATATGTGCGCTGGTCTCCCATACACTTCGACAGGCTCAGTGTGACGATACGCTAAGTAAAAAAGTTAAAAAATCTTATTTAAAAATTCGGTTAAACAACAAGGCATATTTATTGCAACCTTTGTAAGGTAAAATGAAACATTTTTTAAGGTATATTTTTTTAAGTATTATTTTCTCTGTGCAATTATTAGCGCAAGATGATTCTCTTTCTCCTGCCTTCAGGCCGGATTATGTTTTAAAAGATGGCGTATATCTTTCATTTAAAGATTTGCAAACCAACAACCCTTTGCCTAAAGAAAATATTTTTAGTAATGGAGATAAAACCCAACCCGATTTTATTTCTAAAACATTAACAGATAACAAAGAAATTATTTTTTCTTACAAAGGCTCCCAATACAAAGCCGAGGTTAATAAAGTGTGGGGTTATTGCCAAAATGGAAATATATATATAAAATTTAAAGACGATAAATTTTGGCGAATAACTGTATTTGGCAACATCTCTCATTTTATAGCAACCATTGTAGTTACCCGTTATGTAAGCAGCGGCTCTGGTATGGGCTATGGTGGCGGTTTTTATGGCGGTATGGGTGGTTATGGTATGGGTGGCCCGTCTGTACCCGTTAAACAAAATGAAACGCATGAGTTTTTATTGGATTTTAAAACCGGAGATGTTGTTGAGTGTACCCCCACTAATTTAGAACTTATTTTAAGCAGAGATATGCCTTTGTACGAGCAGTACATGAAAATTAAAAAGCGTAAGCGTAAAGATTTTATGATATTATATATACGCAAATACAACAACGAACATCCGGTTGTTTTTCCGAAGTGAGGGTTACTTAAGATTCCTGATCAAAATAAATTTTATAATATTTTCTTCCGTCTTTTTCTACGCCTTGTTCAATCAACTCTCGGTCGCCATGAATGTAGATATGAAAATTTTTATCCAGCTTTAAAACACTTTTAAACACACGGACTTGTTTTTTGACCGCCTGTGCTGATATTTCAAAACTATCTGCTACCTCTATTTCATTATCTTCTCTATAGGTTTCATCAAAATTTTGGAATGATTTGATGATGTTTTTATCTTGGAAAACTTCTTGCTCAAAATCTTCTTTTTCAAACGTATCGTGCGTTTTGAAATATTCAACCGAGCGATTTAGTAAATCAATCTGATCTGCCTTGGTTACTTCAAACTCATTAGGAAATTGCTGTGTTACAAAAGATTTAGCTAAGGTTAAAAATTGAGTGGTACTGTTAGCATTATCTTTCTTTAAGCTTGCTTTAATAAATTCATTCTGCCAGTAATCGGTTTCAATGGGCGCATTATCTATAACAAAAACGGTATAAGGTTGTTCGGTAAATAAAATCAAACAGGCTTTATCTAAACGTTTACTACCAATGCCTTTTTTAAATTGCAAGCCTGCCTCGCCTTTTTGATAAGCACTTGTTTCAATAAAATTTTCTTTATTTTCAATTTTGTAAATACCCAAACCATCGTAAGATTGCTTGTTTAGTTTAATGCCACTAAACTTTATAATAAATAAATCTCCGTCTTTTATGTTGGGGTGTTTTGAAACGGCTTTAAGGTGCTTACCTATGTTTTTAGAC
>CAIXZI010000375.1 GCA_903923915.1 uncultured Bacteroidota bacterium | reverse complement strand
GTTTTTATTTTCTTACTATAAAAAGTAACTCACATTGTATCACCAAAAAAATAAGCATAATCAAATAATGACAAATCGTTGTGGTATATATACGTTGTTTTTTGCAATAAGTGCAATAATTGTTTCTTGCAGAAAAGATACGCCACCCACACTACCGCAACAGCAAGGCAGTATAACAACGGGTAAGCGTTTATTAATTTGTGATGAAGGTGGTTTTGTTTACAACAACGCAAGTATTTCTATTTATGATCCGTCAAGCAATGCAACTATCATAAATGCTTACGCAGCAGCAAATTCAAATCAAAATTTAGGAGATGTATTGCAGTCTGCTACTAAATTTAACAACAAATATTATTTGGTAGTAAACAATTCGGGTAAAATTGTTGTGTGCGATAAAAATTTAACGCGCTTGGCAACCATTAGTGGTTTTCTTTCCCCACGCTATATGCAGGTTGTAAGTAATAACAAAGCTTATGTAAGTAATTTTAAATTGCCTACAAATGCTAATCAAACAAATTATTTACAGGTATTAAATATGGCAACAAATGCCATAACTAAATCTATTCGATTAGATGGCTGGACAGAGCAAATGATAGAGTCTTACGGAAAGGTTTACATAACAAATCAAAATAAAAAATACGTTTATGTTATAGATGCTATTAATGATCAGTTAGACAGTATATATGTTGGAGCAACCAGTAACTGCATCGTTAAAGACGTCAATGAAAAACTATGGGTAAGTTATAATGCAGATTCTACCGTAAATTTATCTTCGGGTTTGATAAGAATTAACCCCCTTAATAATTCTATAGAAGCAAATATTTCATTGAATACTACACATAATTCTATTAGTCGTTTAAGTATAAATGGTAACGGAACTACTTTATATTATTTAATGAATGATGTTTGTAAAATGGATATTAATTCAACAACCGCTACAAATATTATACAACAGGGTACGCATACTTTTTATGGTTTGTGTATAGATCCTGATGATGAAACTATTTATGTAAGTGATGCGGGCAATTACAATTCTAACGGTAAATTATTTCGTTACCAATCAAATGCAAATTATGTAGGTACTTATACAGTAGGATTGATTCCGGGCTTTATGATGATAGATGAATAATTTTATTAGACTTCTTTGGGTAATGGAGTGTAGTCTGTTAATACTGTTTAAATATTTGCGTAGCCAGCCCATATACTTCTACAAGCTCAGGATGACACACTCTCTTTTGGCATAAAATATCTATCCAATAAAAAAGCCCCACATTTCTGTGAGGCTTCTTTTTGTTTTTCAACTAATTATTATTTAGCTAAGGTTAAAGTTAAATTACCTGCGCCGTTAGGCTGAGGAGATTCGATAACCAATTTAGTTTCTGTTAATTCAAGAACTTTAGATACATCTGCTTTACCACCTTCTGTTAAAGTAATTTCAGTAGCTTCTTCATTAAGTTTCCAAGTACCTGCACCTGCTTGACCTGCAAAGTTATACGCATAAGTACCGTCTTCTTTATAATTAAAAGTAGATGATGCCTTAATTTTCTCAACTTGAGTTTTTAGCATAGCTTCATACTGAGTTTTTAAAGAATCTGGCATGTTAGCTGGCATTGGAGCTGCCATATCAGCAATTTTCCATTCTCCGGTAATAAGTTTAGTTTTTTTGTTTCCGCCGCAGGCAAAAAACAATACAGCAACAAGTGCAATAAGGGTAATTTTTTTCATGGTAAAGTTTATAAGGTTATAATTATTTCTTTTTAGCGTAACGTGTACGAAATTTATCTACACGTCCTGCAGTATCAACTAGCATGTGTTTACCAGTATAAAACGGATGAGACATATTAGATATCTCCATTTTTACCAAAGGGTATTCGTTACCGTCTTCCCATTTAATTGTATCTTTAGTTTCTGTGCAAGAACGGGTTAAAAACATATGTTCGTTAGACATGTCTTTAAAAACACATAGTCTATAGCTTTCTGGGTGAATTTCTTTTTTCATAATTATTTAATAAAATTAAGGGTGCAAATATAATACTTTTTTGTTAAATGCCAAGTTACTCTTTAATAATTTTCTTTATGCTGCTTCCTTGCCCGGTTTGCAGTTTTAGGTAGTAAAATCCATTACTTAAGCCATTTAAGTTTATTTCTTGGATATCTTCGGCACTATTTAGGCTAAATTGCATTAATTGTTTGCCTAAAGCATCAAACAAAAATAAAACAGGATGGCTGTTTTGCGGCACATTATATTGCACAATAGCTTTGCCGGAGGTTGGATTAGGATAAACAGCAACGCTTAGCTCTGTATTATGTTTTAAATCTTCAACGGATACAGCAAAGGTGTGAGGTACAGCAAAAAAAGATAATTGGGTATAATTACCAAAATCTGGATTAAATATTTTATAGTAATACCCCGCAGGCACCGCCCCAATTTTACGTAACATAAAAGCCCCTTGTCCTTGGTTTGGGTTAAATGAAGAGTTTAATCCATCTCCACTGCCATCGTACATAATAATGGTGTAACAACCTGGTGCCAAATGTAAGGTATCTCTATAAACTGCATTTGCCGTTAAATTGGCTGCCACACGACTATGTACAATATTATTCTGTCCATCAAGTACATAATAGCTGTTTTCAAGTACGCTGTTACACCCCATATAAACAATAAAAGCTGTATCATAAATAGGAGGAAGGTTTGTTAGCTGAACTTTGGCAGTATCATCATAATGATATTGATCTGTTTGACTACCATTTATATTAGTAACATAAGCCTGAAAAACCGCGGTAGTTGTGGTGTTTGAAGGAAATACCAAACTGGGTAACAAAACGCTGGCCGTATCAGCAAAATTTAACGCACCATTCCAAGTAAAACTTAAAGGAGTGTTACCTTTTAAGCCGTATTTAATATCTAATGAGGTAATTGCCGTACTGCCATTATTTCTAATCAAAACACGTGGATTATCGCAAGCGGGATTTATTCGGCTATTCTCAGGCATGTTTGATGGCTGATAAACTTCTTCGATAGAGGCATCAATACTTTTATTAATGCCTTTATACTGAAAAAGATGCGCATCAATAGCCTCATACGCATAACCATTACCGCCGGTGGCAACACCACCGGTGTAGGCAGGCATATCAAAATCAAAAATGTGCTTATTGCCCGGCGAAAGCGTTGTGCTCATCACAAAATCGGGATGTACTATAGAGCCCGGACACCAATTGGCTCTATCAAAAATCCAAGAACCGGCTTGCGGATACAATGCGTTATCTCCACATGGGCGCCAACGAGTGCGGGTGCTAACCACATTTCCATCAATTTTTATATCGCGGGTAGTAGAACAAAATTCAGAACAGTTATTAATATCCTCACCATGTCCGGTATGGATGGTGCGTATTTTAGTGATGGCCGTTGCCGGATCTATCATAATAGTATCAGGCGTTAAGTAATTTTCTATAGGATGGGCGGTATCGCCATAGTTAAAACTACCATTCCATAATTGATTAAAACTAATAGGATTTGCAATTGGATCGCCATTTATCACAGCAAAATCAACCGTAACCTGCCAACCAACGTTAGTACCTTCGTAACCACCGTGTACATACTCTACTTCAACCGAATCATGCAAAAACATAGCATAATCTGTAATATCCATGTGCCAGCTAAAACCCCAGGTAGTATGATTAAAACTACCTCCATAAGGCGTAATAAATCTAACAATTTCAGTGTTTTGAGAAGATTTATTAACGCCACCTAAACGCCTTAAATACAAATTATCAATATAATCCCAAGCGCCACAAGCCTTACCTGGTGCGCATTTGTAGCTTAATGTTACTATTATTTTACGTATGTGATTAGAGGTGTCTGGAAAAACGCCCCAACCTTTATAACCATTGCTGCCTGTATTAGGGTTGGTTACTACCGTTATTTGATTAAGCGGTTTAACATGCACAGTATCGCCTATTTGGGCAAATAAACCGCAGGATAAAGCCATAAAAAAGGCAAGAATTATTTTTTTCATTTTTATTATTTTTAGATAATTAACCAATGGCAGCTAAAATATTATTTATTTTGCAGGCATGATAAGAAAACTTATACCATTTATTGCCGGATTGTTAATTTTTACAACAAGCTGTACAAATGCTGTTAAAGAAACAGAAAATAATACCGAGGCAAAAGATACCCTTAACACTGAAGTAAATTCGGCTGAGTTAAAAAAGCTAAATGAAATGCTAAAAGCCGATCCCAACAACTCTAGTCTTTATTACAGGCGTGGTAAGGCTTATTTGGCTTTTAAAGATTTTGATGCTGCAGTAGAAGATGCTAATCGCGCGCTTAAAATAGATAGTTTAAAAACAGATAGTTTCTATATTTTGTTAACGGATGCAAGTTTTACAGCCGGTAAAACCCGTCAGGCTAAAGAGGCATTAGAGCGCTGTATAAAAAATATACCTACTTCTACAAAAGCCTATTTAAAACTGGCCGAAATGTATTTTTATGTAAAAAAATATCAAGAAAGTATTAATAATATAAACAGTGCCCTAAAATTAGATCCAACCATTGCTTTAGGTTACTTTTTAAAAGGTATGTGCTATAAAGAAAGTGGCGATACAGCGCTTGCTGTAAGCAGTATGCAAACAGCTTGCGAACAAGATGACAAATATTACGATGCTTTTGTTGAGCTAGGTAACTTGTATGCTGCTAAAAAAAGTGCTTTGTGTATAGAATATTTTAATAATGCTTTGCGCGTAAACCCAAAAAGTACCGAGGTTATTTACTTTGTAGGTAAGTTTTATCAAGATACTAAAAGAATACCACAAGCTGTTGATGCTTATAACAAATTACTAAGTGTAGATAAAAAAAACAAACATGCTTT
>CAIXZI010000374.1 GCA_903923915.1 uncultured Bacteroidota bacterium | reverse complement strand
GACCATGTATAAGTGCTTGCGCCATGTACATATAAATTAGTTCCTGTCCAGCCCTGACAAATAATTGTATCTCCAGTTACTGTTATAGGGCATTGTGCCAAACTATTCAAACAAAACGCTAAGGCTAAAAGAGTAATTATTTTTTTCACGTTATTTTCTATTGCTAAGCAAATATAACAAAAAACCCCCCCTTCTTTTCAGAAGAGGCTTTGGTTAGATTTTAAAACAAAAAAAGCTATTTTTGTGTGCCATGGCAGAAAGTAAAACATTAAACCCAACTGTTTTTTCAGATGATAAAAAAGCAATGTGGCTAACGCTGGTTGTTTTTTTATGTTATGTTGCTTATTCATTTTTCGCAACCGGTTTTTATCAGCACGATGAAATTGGACATTACTTTAACATGCGCGAGTTTTGGAATAACCCAAATATTATTTTAGGTAACTCGCCAAAAACGGGTTACAAACTTATTTATGTTATTCCATCTCTTTTAGGAAATAAATTTTTAGTTTATTTTAATGCAGCCTTTGCAGCCTTTGCATGCTTTTTAACTTATAAAGTAGCACAACGCATTGGCAGTAGATTTGCTTGGCTTGCGTTTTTTATGTTGGCCTTACAGCCGTATTGGATACAGCTTTCTTTTCGTAATTACGCCGATACTTTTAGTGGTTTTGTTTTATTAATTGCACTTTATTTTCACACCGAAAAAAAATATATTGCCTCATCTTTAATTTTATCTTTTGCCGGAATTATACGTCAGGAATTTTTATTATTAATTCCTATTTATGGCGTTTGGCAAGCATTAAATAAGCGCTGGATTTGCTTTTTATTATTAGGATTATTTCCGTTACTAAATAATATTTGGGGCTTTATGGTTACCGGAGAACCCTTGTATTTATTAACGTCAAGTAGTAAAACAGCCGCTAAGTATGCAGATGAATACCCGCGCCAGGGCTTTGATCATTACTTTAAAATGGGTCTCACTATTTGGGGTGCCGTACAATATTTTTTATTAGTAATGTATGTGCTTTTGTTTTTTGCTAAACGCGCTAAGTTGTTTAACGAAGATGGATACAACAAAGAATATCCACAACAAAAAGAAACTGCTAATTCTATGTTGTTTATTTCTATTCCGGTTCTACTTTATTTTTTAATCCACTGTATTTTTAATTGGAAAGATGTGCAAGTTGGCGCTGCAACAGGAGGCAACTTACGTTACATGACCGCCATTTCTCCTATGGTAGCTTTACTTTGCGCTGTTATTTGTGATAAGTATAAATACCTCAGCAAAAAAACTATACTATATGTAGGCGCCGCTATTTATATAATTATAGTAACCGTATTTTTATGTTATGCCAACAACAATGTTAGATTGATAGATGAAATAAATCCACAAACGGGTGAAGAACCTAAGCATGATTACGTGCCACTTTTGTTTACACTTGCATCGGCGGCTTGTTTATTTATCATCTCCAAACAAAAACAACTGACTACCGCATTCGCTGTTATAGCTTTGTTGTTTGCTTTGTTTTCTGTTCGTCCGTTTAAACAATCTCCGGAAGATAATGCGATGGAAACAATTACAAACTCAATTATTGCAAAAGGTTACACAGATAAAGGAATTCCTGTTTACACCAACCACATTTTGTTTAAATATTTTTACGATAAAAAGAAACACAACATTTATGATAAACAAGTTTACTCGGATAGTTTATCGCTGCAAACCGCACCGGTTGGGTCTATTATACTATGGGAAAGTCATTATGGATATCGCCCTAAGCTGAATAAAAACACGGTTAACGCTGATTATTTTCAACGCAGACCAAAACAATATACATTGTTGCAAAATAGAATTTCAACCGATCAAAGATTTCAAGCATTGGTGTTTGAAAAAATTGCACCTTAATGAATAATCCGGTTCATAAAAAAAAATCCCTCTACTTATTATCATTTATTGAAGGCGGTGTTGTAATGAGCACCGAATTAGTTGGCGCAAAATTATTAGCTCCTTATTTTGGAACATCGTTATATGTATGGGCTTGTGTAATGGCCCTTACGTTGGGAGGTTTGGCAGGTGGTTATTTTTTTGGCGGAAGATTATCTGTCAGAAAAAACCATGAAACAATTTTAATGGCAAGCGTATTGTGCGCCGCAATTTATATCTGTTGTTTACCAATGCTTACTTTTTTGTTTGTTTATTTAGCCAGCAATTTTTCGTTAATTCCGGCAGCACTTATTAGTAGCGCGTTTGTTTTGTTTCCTCCTGTTTTTATTATGGGAATGGTATCTCCGCTTATTATTAAATCTATTACTTCATCACATGAAGAAACCGGGAAAAAATCGGGAGAAATTTATGCCATCTCAACCGTTGGTGGAATTTGCTTTACGTTTACAACCGCTTTTTATGCCATCCCACAATGGGGTTTAACTATAACATTAATAAGCAATGCCGGACTTTTAGCGATTTTTCCTGCCGTATATTTGGTAAAAAGAAAAACATTTTTTCCAATCTTGTTTTTTTTTGCCAGTCTGTTTTTTTCATTTAGAACCATTCATAAAGACACTTTTACTGTTTATTTAAAAGACGGTTTATTGGGTAAACTGGAAGTTGAAGACCGAATTTATAAAACAGATACAAGTAACGAAACAGTTAGATATCTTTTAATCAATAACATTATCCAATCTTGTGTTGATGTAAAAACTAATCAATCAAAATTAAAATACTCGGAAGTGTTGGAGAAGAACATATTTACCATTAATCCTAATGCAAAAACCGCTCTGGTGCTTGGTTTAGGAGGCGGCGTAATTAGCAACATACTTGCCAAAAAAAACATTGCAGTTACGGCTGTAGAATTAGATGCGCGTGTTGTTGAAGTGGCAAAAAAATATTTTTATACTTCAGATAAAGTAAACATAATTGAAGATGATGCGCGCCATGCACTATTTCAATTAAAAAACAAGTACGATTTGGTTGTGATTGACTTATTTGCCGGAGAAATTACCCCATCCCATGTTTTAAGTGCAGAAAGTTTTTCTAAAATAAAATCTTTATTAAACCCCGATGGATTTATTTTTATAAATACATACGGATATTTAAACAGCAAAGCCGGTAAGGGAAATCAGATTTTATTAAACACCTTACAACAAGCGGGCTTTGATTATACCATTTGTTATTCGGGAGATGTTCAATACGAAGATTATAGAAATCTTTTATTTTTTGCGTCCGTAAAAAAACAACCAACACTTTATGCGTCTTTACCCAAAGAAAATATTTCAAAATTTGAAACAACGTTAATATCAACAGATAATAAACCAAGTATTGAGTTTGCCAACGCAAATGCCGTTAAACGCTGGCGTTTTTCGTACTTAAAGAATTTTATTTTGAATAAAAATTAATAATGGCGTTGTAAAAACTTTGCGCAGCAAGCATTACACGTTTGTTAGTTTTAATTCCGTAAGCGGTTTCTGTGTTTTGTGTAAGTGCATAGCACTCATTTTCACTATCTTGATACAAGCATTCTCCATAAACAAGTGGGCTTTGCACCGTGCGGCACAAAGCTAAATTACGGCTATACACACCTTCTGTAGAAGCACTCATACAATGCTCACTTAAATAAGTAGCATCTTGTTTTTTAGCAATAGGGATATTCAATTGTTTTGAAAGTTGATTAACAACCAATGAAGAAATTTTTTCACTTTCATCTAAATCATCCGTCAGTAACAAACGCAATAAATTTAATTGCCCTTGTACAGTTTTAATGTTATCAGCCGTTAAACACCCTGGAATAAATGTCACACAAAAATCTTTATTGCTTGGTTTTTTCCAATCGATATTTTTTTCATCTACGTTATAATGAATAATAATTGTCATATCCGGCTTAAAATCATTGATAACTTTTGCCCGTTGTTGCAGTTCATAATCCTTAAAAAAAGGCATGAAAAACTTTCCATTAGATACTGTTGTATGTGGTTTTATTTTTTTTTCTTTATTAGTTTTTAACCATTCGTCATAGCTGCAACCAAACGATGTGCCGTTTTCTTGTCGGGTAAGGGCAACCGTTATGCCTTTTTCCTCCAGCATTTTCTTTAAAACACTTGCTGTTTGAAAAGTTAAGACACCCTCTGCAATATCAATGCTATCTTGTTTTAAAGCGGGGTAATTTTGTTTTGTAAAATGTAAATATTTTTGTTCAATGCGCGCCATACTTATATTGCCCGCAATATGTCCGGGGTCAATCATTATTTTTAATTCACTTAAACTTTTTTTAGCAGGATTGATGGACGGAGTTTTATAATTACTAAGAGTAGCCTCATTCCTAAAAATTTTCTCCAACGAATCTTGCGGAAGTGTTTTTAATAACACAGCCATTTTTTGCCAATCATCTTTTAAAATAATAAATACAATTTGTTTTTGTTCATTGTAAAAAATAATTTTATTCGTTTCAATTTGCACACGACTATTTAATCCTGCATGGTAATTAAGGTAATTATCAAATCGATTTTTTATTTGTTGGTAGGTTTGCGACACCGCAACAAAGTTTAGAAGCCAAAGAAGAATGATACAGGCAAAACGCATGGCTAAAGGTACATTAACCATAAATTAATGGACGGCACATAAAAATTAGTTTCTAACACAAAAGCGTTAAAATTTTGTAAACTTGCGGAGTGATACAAGCATTTATAAATACTATAAAACGAAATAAGTTTTTTGTTCTTATTAATTCAGTGTTTTTTATTATATACTCGCTTATAAGTTTTGTAAACTATTATACCTTTAGAACGTATGCGCTCGATTTAGGTTATTACACCCGCACGTTATATGATTATGCGCATTTTCATTTTAGCTATGGAGAAATCATTACAAACGCACACGAAAATATACTTAGCGATCATTTTGATTTACTCCTCATGCTTTTCTCGCCACTTTATTGGCTTTTTGGAAACATTACCTTACTTGTTGTGCAAATTGCAGCCATACACTTTGGTGCCTTTGGTTTTTATAAATTAGCTTATAACAATACAAATAACAACAGAACAGCTTCGTTGGTTTCGCTTGTTTTTCTGTCGTCTTTCGGTGTTTTTTCTGCCATAGCTTTTGATTATCATAGTAATTTAGTGGGTGTTTGTTTTGTTCCCTGGTTTTTCCTTTTTTTTCAAAAAGAAAATTATGTAAAGGCAGTAATCTTTTTTGCTCTCGTTATAGTAGCTAAAGAAAATATGTCTCTATGGATGTTTTTTGTATGCACGGGTTTTGCATTTTTGTATAAGCCTAAAAAACAAAAAAAGGCAATTGTTATGTTTGCGGTTTTTTCTGTATTATATTTTGTACTCCTGATCTTTTTTATCATGCCTTCTTTATCTTTAAATACATCGTATCATCATTTTGAGTTTCATGTATTGGGCAACAATTTTAAAGAATTGGTGTTAAACGCATTTAAACATCCTGTAAAAGCCATTTCTTTGTTGTTTGAAAACAACTTATCGGACAAAAATTTAAACTATGTGAAAATTGAAACATGGCTTTTTTTATTAATCTCTGGAGGTTTTTTGTTTTTTTATCGACCTATTTTCTTATTCATGCTTATTCCTATTATGGCACAAAAAATGTATCATGATGACCCAACAAAATGGAGTATAGCCCAGCATTATAAT
>CAIXZI010000373.1 GCA_903923915.1 uncultured Bacteroidota bacterium | reverse complement strand
CGTGGTTTTATTGGTAGATGCTTTTGAGGGCCCAATGCCTCAAACACGTTTTGTATTACAAAAAGCTATCGCGGCCGGTAAAAAAGCCATTTTAGTTATAAATAAAGTTGACAAACCAAATTGTCGTCCGGAAGATGTGCATGATATGGTTTTTGATTTATTCTTCAACTTAGAAGCTTCTGAAGATCAGTTGAATTTTCCTACTATTTATGGTTCATCTAAACAAGGTTGGATGAGCACAGATTATAAAGTGGTAACAGATTCTATCACTCCATTATTAGATTGTATTGTTGCTAATATTCCTGAAGCACCTATTCGTGAAGGGACTTTGCAAACACAAATTACATCATTAGATTATTCATCGTTCATTGGTCGTATTGCTGTAGGACGTGTTTATCGCGGTGTTATTAAAGAAAACATGCCCGTTTCGGTTGTAAAACGTGATGGAAGCATTGTTAAATCTCGCATAAAAGACCTTTTTATATTTGATGGTTTAGGTAAATTAAAAGTACCTGAAGTAATTGCAGGAGATATTTGTGCATTTACAGGTATTGAAGGTTTTGAAATTGGTGATACAGTTGCTGATTTTGATAAACCTGAAGGTTTACCGGTTATCTCTATCGATGAGCCGACTATGAGCATGTTGTTTACTATTAACACATCCCCTTTCTTTGGTAAAGACGGTAAATTTGTAACGTCTCGTCACTTACGCGATCGTTTATTTAAAGAATTAGAAAAAAACTTAGCATTACGTGTAGAGGAAACTTCATCTCCTGATTCTTATATTGTATTCGGACGTGGTATTCTTCACTTATCAGTTTTAATTGAAACCATGCGCCGCGAGGGGTATGAGTTGCAAGTTGGTCAGCCACAGGTAATTATTAAAGAAATTGATGGTCGTAAACACGAGCCGGTAGAGGTTTTAACAGTTGATACACCGCAAGAAACATCTAGCCGTGTAATTGATTTGGTTTCTCAACGTAAAGGAGATATGTTGGTAATGCAACCAAAAGGAGATTTAATTCACATGGAATTTGAAATTCCTTCTCGTGGTATTATCGGCTTACGTAATAACATTTTAACGGCTACTGCCGGAGAAGCAATTATGGCGCATCGCTTTAAAGCTTACGAGCCTTGGAAAGGCCCTATTACACAACGTATTGCAGGTGTTATGATATCTAAAGATAAAGGTACATCTGTTGCGTACAGTATTGATAAATTACAAGATCGCGGTAAATTCTTTATCGCTGCGGGCGAAGAGGTTTATCCGGGTATGGTTATCGGCGAGCATATTCGTCCTGATGATTTAGTTGTAAACGTTTGTGGCGAGAAAAAATTAACCAACATGCGTGCATCCGGTACTGACGAAAAAATGCGTATTGTGCCAGCAATTAAATTCTCTTTAGAAGAATCTATGGAGTATATAGCAGCTGATGAGTATGTTGAAATTACACCAAGCTCATTACGTATTCGTAAAATTGTATTAGACGAAAACGAACGTAAGCGTACTACTAAAAAAGCAGAAGCATAATTAGTTATTAGTTAATAGCGAAAAGTTAATAGAAAGGACTTGCAGAAATGCGAGTCCTTTTTTTTGAAGATTATTTAGATAATTGATGATTTAGTACAATATGTGTAATTGCGTTAGGGATTGTAGCAAGCTGCCGTGCAGCGCGGAAAGCCCGGCGGCAGTAACCTGCCGAAACGCCCAAAAAGTTAACTGATTTTAATGCCGATAATCATTACATCATCTATCTGTTCCATATTGCCGCGCCATTGCTCAAACTCATCTTCTAATAATTGTTTTTGTGTGAGCATTGGTTTATTGTTGTGCTGCACTAAGAGTTGCTGCATTTGACGGTATTTATACTTTTTACCTTTATCACCACCAAACTGATCGGCAAAACCATCACTAAACATGTACAACACATCGTCTTTTTCTATTTTAAAGGTTTGGTTGATGTATAATTTGTTTGCGTCGTTGTTGCCAATATAAATACTATCAGCATTGTATTCAATTAGCTTATTATCGCGTACTAAATAAACAGAATTAAATGCACCTGCATATTCAATGGTGTGATTATCAAAATTTATTTTACAGATGGATAAATCCATTCCATCTCTAATTTCAATATCATCTATTTTATTGTGTAAAGATTGAACCACTAGTTTATCTAATTTGTTTAAGATAGTTGCAGGCGATTTGGTTTCATCGGCATTAAAAGCTGTATTTAATAAATTACTGGCTTCGATACTTAAAAATGCCCCAGGAACTCCATGTCCGGTACAATCTACAGCCGCTATGTAAACATTGTTGCCATGTTGTTTTAACCAATAAAAATCTCCGCTAACAATGTCTTTTGGTTTATATAAAATAAAATAATTACGCAAAAGTTTTTGCAGTGTATCAGCTTTGGGCAACATGGCATCTTGAATGTATTTTGCATAACGTATAGAATCTGTAATGTTTTTGTTTTTCTCGGCAAGTTCTGCATTTTTAACGGCAAGTTGTTCGGTACGTTCTTTCACTTTACTTTCTAATATAGCATTTGCAATTTTTAAATTGCGAGTGCGTACTCGGTCAAAAACAAATACACCAAAAATAAGCACACATGCCATTAATACATAAAACAATGCGGTTTGCCAAAAAGGTGGTTTTACTTTAAAAGAATAGGAAACTGCTTCGCTACAAATATCATTATTGTTATACGTTCTTACTTTAAAAATATAATCGCCGGCAGGTAAATTGGTGTAAACTGCTTCTTGCGATGATTTAGCAGGAATCCAGCCATGATCAAAACCTTCCAATGTATATTCATATCGTATTTTATCCGGAGAAGTTAAACTAACACCAATAAATTTAAACGTAATATTGTTTTGTTTGTAGGTAAAAATATTGTCAGATGGAAAAGGTGCGTCTTCTAGTTGAATTTTAATACCGGTAACTTTTGTAAGCGGCGCAAGCGTATTAGGGATTTCTTCGTTTGGATTGAAACGTACAGCGCCCATTATAGTGCCAAACCAAAGATTGCCATTCTTGTCTGTGCAGGCTGCATTTGGGTTACATTCTACACCAAGAAAGCCTTCGTTCTTTCCGTAATGGTAAAACTTGTTTTGCTTTACATCAAACTTTTCTATGCCTCGATTATCGCCAATCCAAATATTATTGTTGTTATCAATGGTAATGGCGTAAGGCGATTCTGTTTTTAAACCTTGTTGTTTATTATAATTGGTAAAAGATTTTCCATCGTACTTAAACAAGCCACCACCGTAACACCCAAACCATAAATTGTTGCTTTTATCTTCATTAATACAAAGAATAAATTTTTGTTTCAATCCATCTTCTTCACTAAACTTTTTAAAAGTTGCGCCATCATACACACAAAGATTTCCACCCAAGGCTCCAATCCATAATAAACCTTTACTGTCTTTAAATATTCGATAAATATGATTTCCGCCTAAGCCATCTGCTTCGGTAAAATTTCTAAACTCATTAGTAGTTGGATTAAAGCGTGTGGCACCTGCTTTAGTACCAAACCAAATATTTCCAATTTTATCTTCGGCAATGGTATAAACCATTTCGTTTGCCAAGCCATCTTTTACGGTATATGATTTAAATTTTTCAGTTCCAGTTGGCAACATGCAGACACCGTTCAAAGCAGTACCAAACCACATGTTACCTTTGCTATCTTGAAACGATGCAAGAATAACGTTGGATGCCAAACCTTGTTTCTCAGTATATTGTTTAAGAATATGGTTTTCTATTTTTCCATCGCGTTCGTAACTAAAAGTCATTTTAGCTAAACCGTTGTTTGTGCCCATCCAAATATTATTGTCGCTATCTGCAAACACGCTCCAAACAATGTTATTAGGCATGTTATCTGCTTCATCAAAGGTTTGCATAAAATCTCCGCGATATTGATTTAATCCCAAATCGGTGCCAATCCAAATGCTGCCCTCTCTGTCTTGAAAAATGGAGTTTACATTAAAGTAGTTTAAACCTTGACGTGTACTATATGTTTTAAAGAAACCATTTCTAATGCCTTGCTTATTGAATGATTTCTTATCATTTATAAAAAGAGAAACCCCGCCACCAATAGTACCTACCCAAATATTTTTTTTATTGTCTTCGTAAATTGTTTTAATAAAGGTTGATTTTAAACCTGAAGTTTCATTAAACAATAATTGATTTTTTATGATATACGATTTCCAATCGGTAACATTGTTTTGAAGAGGAACCATGGAAATACCTTGGTCGGCAGAGCCTATAACCAATACATTGGTTGAGGTAACTTTAATAGCTGTTATATTTTTACTAAACAAACCATGCGTGTTTGTTACGCGTGTGTATGAAGCCGGGTTTGAAACTGGATTATTTAAATTAATTACCGTAATACCAGAATCGGTAGCCATCCACATATTTTTGTTTTCATCGGTACAGATGTCATAAACGATATTGCTTGATAAACCGTCTTTTTTTGAAAGGGCAAACATTTTTTTGCTCTCGGCATCAAAGATAAAAACACCTGCGCCTTCAGTTGCAATCCATAATTTACCGGTAAAATCTTGAGTTATATTACGTATGGTTTTAAGCTTGGTGTATTCTTCTAAGTTTATGTTTTCTAATTGCTGTGTGCTTGTGTTGTAACGTGTAACGCCACCAGCCCAATGACCAAACCAAATATTTCCATCTTTATCTTTAAATGAGCAAGTAATCCAATCTTCGGCAAGATTTGTGTTTTTAGTATATGAAGTCCATTGCGTGCCATTGTATTTAGATAATCCGGCAATTGTGCCTACAAACAAATTACCTTCGTTGTCTTGTGTAATGCTTTGTATTTGGTTTTGAACCAAGCCCTGATCCATGCCATAATTTATAAAGCTGGTGGTTTGCGCTTTTACTAAAATGCTTAGTAAAATAGCAAGTGTTATACATATTCTTCTCTTCATATTACTGTATATTATACTGTGATATTTCTTTTAGATAATCTTGCTCATTAATTTCTTTCTCGTTTTTATAATAGTAATTTAAGTTGCCTGTAAAATTATCTCTGCGATAAATTGTTTTAACTGTTCCGTTAGATATAGTATATGTATAAGTTGTTTTAAATGTTCCTTTATCAATGTCAGAACTAATGCCAACTAAACCTTTAGGTTTATAACTACTGGCTTCCGGAAATTTTTTAATGGAAGTAAATTTTGCATCTCTATCATTAAATGCACTTTGCCTGATAAGGGTTAACATCTCTTTGTTTTTAACACCTCTGTTTAACACCACTTGTTTGTTACGCATCTTAAAGTCAAAGACAACTTGTTCGCTTCGGGCTTTTACTTCAGCTTCTTTTCTAAGTGTTTCTATAACTTCTTTTGTTTCTGTTTTGTTTTTGTCTTTTTTAAACTGACCTTCTTTTTCAGTACGCTCGTTAGTAGCTACAATTTTAAGTAAATCGCTTTCATAGGTGGCGCGTATGGCTTTGTTTTGTTTTTCTTTTATATTTCGTTTTTCTTTATCAATGGTTAACTTAACTTCTTCTGTTGCCATTGATTGATTAGATGCTGCTTCCTCTTTAGCAATGGCATTTTTTGCTTCATTGTTTCTTTTATCGGCACGCGCTTTTTCATCTGCTAATTTTTTTATGCGATTGGCTTCTTCTTGAGCTAAGCGTTGCGCCTCGGATAATTGTTGTTGTCTTTCTTTTTCTTCTGTTTCGCGTTTAAGCTTTGCTTCCATTTCTATCTTTTCTTTTTCTATAGCAAGCTGCACGTTCTTTTTATTTATCTCTTCCGGATTTATTAATAGTTTTTCTAAAAAATCTTTTACATAAGGCTCGTCATCGCCAAATGTTTTTTTACCATCGTAATTAATTTTTGTGAATGGGTTTTTAAAAAGAGGATAGTTTATAGTGGGATTGTTATATTCAAAAAAAGGAATATCGCCATCGTAAATAGGAAATACGCTATTATCATACGGGCATTTAGAAGCGTATATCATTAAAAACATATCAGCACAACCCGTGTAAGAAAAAGCAACTTTATAATCAACGCCAAAATCTAAAAAAAATTGAAATTTGCCATTTTTACCGGTTGTTAAATCGGTAACCTTTGTACTGCCCTTGTAAATAGCTACTATGGCACCTTTAATAGGTTGACGGTTTTTAACGCATCTGCCCGCAAACTCTAAATAACCCCGCTCTTGTGAAAACACAGCAAGTGAAATTAAACTAAAAAAAAGAAAATATACTAATATCCTCATATATTAAAATACCGATTGAAATTAAATAATAAATATGAGTGATACAAATGTAATTTAAAGTAAAAATAAGAAATCCGTACATCCCTACAACGACGGATTTCTTAAACTAAACAAAAATATATAAAGAACGTGCTACAATAGTACAGCTGTAAAAGCATAAATAAAGCGCAACTTTTTAAACGGTAGTGATTTCTTTTTAAACGGTAGTGTTTTTCGAATAAACGGTTGTTTAGATGCCTTTAAGTGCCTCTAAAAAATCGGTGTTTTTACGTCGAGAAACTTCTATTTTAGT
>CAIXZI010000372.1 GCA_903923915.1 uncultured Bacteroidota bacterium | reverse complement strand
CAAGATATGAAACGTGCCGCCGTGTCACTACTATAAATTATAAGGAAAGTCGTTTAAAACGACTCTCCATAACAAGTTGATTATTTGGAGCGTTCAAATCTACCTCTATAGTAATCAATATTCATTGCCGTTGGTTGCCACTCGCCACGTTCAATAGCAGCGTCAAATTCTATTTGTTGTTGTTCAGTCCAACGCTCTCGTTTTTCAACTGGTGCAAAACTAGGAAAGACACCAATTTCAGCATTAGCAATTAAACTGCTGGCACGACGTATCATGCGCGACACTGCTACTTTCATTCCATTTCGTTTATTACGCTCTACATCTTCGGTATCAGTAAACTTAGGCAGGCAACTTCGCACCAATCTAAATCCAATGCCAATTTGCTGTGTTGTCATTGTGTCATAAGGCTTGCCGATTGTAGCTTTAGGTTTTTTAGCATTTTGTACAATTTGATTTAAGCACCATATGTCTCGTGCATCCCTTATTACTGATTGTCTAATGCCAATTAATTTAGCTAACGGACGTTGAGCTTCGCTTTTGCGTTTAATCTCTCTGTTCGGTTCTTCACGCAGTAATGCCATTACCTGACGACCAATCGTGCGCTCAGTAAGATTAAGCGGAATTTCTAAAACAAGATATTTGTGCTGATTAACACTTAAGTTATTTTTATCACCATCTATCTTACGTACTTTGGGCAGGCTGACTTGTTCAGCAAATATGTTCCTGCCACGTTTAATCCACCAGTTTACAAAATTAGTGTTGTGAACGTCACCAAAGTCATCCCACATTTCCTTTAACTTAACGTCTAACGTATCCCCTCCTTGTTGGCATACCCACCAATAATCTTTACTTAACTGTAGATATTCAAACCACCAACGATATGGACTTTGGCTGGCATCACGCACTTCTTCTTCAATATCCGCATAGCGTAAACGTCGCATTCCTTTTATTACGGCAGGTTGATTGGTGTGTTCCATTATCAATTCCAATGTAGTGTTAGCATTTAGTTGTCGTGAAAATACATTAGACGTTAACACTTTATGATGTGAATTGTCGATAGGGCGAACACAAAAAAACGCACTAGCGCATTTCTTAATTTTACGGAGATACAAAAATGGCTAATTCAGCTAACGCAGTAAAAGTAACAGCAGTAACTAATGTAAACACAGCAATTGTAGCGGCTGTACAAAAGTCGTTTAAAAACGACCCAGTAAAAGCGGTTTACTCTAACAACCTGTCTTTTATCGAGCAATTGATTATTGAACAAGAAGTTTGGTCAGATGGTGCTTACAAAACAAGCAACGATATGTTGTATGACTTGCTAGCTAAATGCCAAGCAAAATACGAGGAGATGTGTGCTGACAATGCGGTAGGTAAGAAACTGCGTGATGATTTGAACAACTATATTACGCTACACAACATTGGAGTAAACAAGAAATCACACACGCTTATTAAAATTGTGAAATGTGTATTTGGTGCTAACAAACGTCGCGTAAGTGCTTATAGCATTGTGTTGCGCACTGCGGTACATAACAAAGTGAAAAGTGCTGAACTTGCGGAATTTATCCGTAACAGCGGAGGTGTTGAAGAAATACGTTTGGCTAAAAATGGCACTGTACTAACAGTGACACAAAAGGCTGAAGTGGCTATGACTGCTGTTAAAGCAGAAGTACTAGCTGAATTTGAAAGTGAGGCAATTGCGACACAGCTTGATGCTGCTAATGTTGGGCAACAAATTGTGTTTGTGGCTACACAGCTTGCTAACGGTAAGTTTGTTGTAAATGCTGTAAGCAACAGCACTACTGCTGTTAATGCGGCACTTGCGGCTTACTACAGTGCTCATAAAAAAGTGATTAATGAAAAGAAAGCTGAAGGTGAAGTTGCTGGTAATGATACAGAAATTGCTGACGCTATTGCTGATGCAACTTAACTGATAGCAGATTGGGCAGTGTATTTCGCATTGCCCTTTTTTTATTATAGGAGATATGTATGTTTAAAGATTTTGACAAGAAGTACGCAGCTAGCACATTGGACGATATTGTTTTTCATAGTGAAGCGGCAAAAGTTACAGTGGAAGATTGTGTAAGTGGCATTATTGGTTTTCCTGCGAGTGGCGTT
>CAIXZI010000371.1 GCA_903923915.1 uncultured Bacteroidota bacterium | reverse complement strand
TGCATATCCAAAATATCATTTAATAAAAGATAAAATTGAGCCCATTTCTGATTCTATACCTGAGCTTGGCTTACGTTTAACCTTTTGGAAAATTAATCCGGAAGATGGTTCGGTGGAAATTATGCTTAGCGAAAGAAAAACAAATCAAAAAGATTTTATTGTAATGCAGGCTTACATGTTTCCATACATAAATATACTTTGGCTGGGTTGTGTGTTAATGGTTATTGGCACAGGTTTAGCGGTTTGGCAGCGTATTCGCGTAAGTAAAGGGTTAACAGAGGTTACCCACCATTAAGGATTAACAAGTATATCTTGTTTTAATTTTTCTATATCTATTATTTGCAGTAATCTTAAAATGTTTGGAAAGCTTTTTTCGTGATAACCAAAACCACCTTCTCTAAATTCTTTAATAGCTTCTTCTCTTGTCCAGCCGCAGTTAACAATTCGGTAAATGGCAATAATACAACCTGTTCTGTCGGCACCATGCTTACAATGCACTAGTGCAGGTTTTTGAGCTTTATTAATAGCTTTCATACTTAAAATTATATCATTATAAGAAATAGTCCATGCATTGATAGGTATATGCAGTAAGATTAAACGGGTATTTTTTGCTTCTTTGTTATCAGTTTTTGTTCGTCTTAAATTAATACTGGTTTTTATGCCTAAACTATCCAGTAGTTGCATCCCTTGCTTACTAGGCTGTTCGCACCTATATATGTCTTTATCTACTTTATATAAATTATGAAAACCTGATAACGTAATTTTCTCAGACCATCTAATTTCTTGCGAATTACCCTTGTAAATAAAAAATAGCAAAGAAAATAGAAACACTAATCTATATACTTTAAAACTCATATCAGGTTTAAAGGCTTGCATAAATAATTTACTTTACACACTCTACTAACATAAAACTATGTTGTTTGCCTCTAAAGTTGTTGTAGATAAGTATAGTTTTTAATGTTGAATGTTGAATTTCTTTACAAGCTAGCCACAAAGCAAAAGAACTAGCCGTGGCATACTCTCCGCATAAATGCTTAAAGCGTTTAAGAGGAATATTAGGTAATACATTTTGGCAAGCCTTATAATAGGGTAAGTACCTACTATCACCATTTTCTCCACTTAAAAATAAATCTATGTTAGCAGAACCCCCATTTTTAGTAATAAAACTGGTTAGGTATTGTATAATTTCTTCTTGATTATCACTATGCAAAGCGCCTATAGCTTTTAATACCGCAGTAGCTCCGTCTTTTTGTTTATTAACAGCAAACATAGCACAGCCTTCTCCAGCAATGCTTCCTGTGGTTTTAGAGTTATATAAATCTGTATTTAAAACCAGCTCTGTTTTGTAAGAGCCCGCTAGAGATTCTATATTATATTGGTAAGCAGATATTTCATCTACACCGCCTAATAAATAAGTATGTTCAGGAAATTCATTTAATAACATGGCTGCATCTAAGACTGCATTTTCAAAAGCTAAGCCTCTATGCACATGGGTGTTATTATAACCTTTGTTAGATGAAAAAAAAGCTAATTGAGAAGCTACTGCATTGGTAGTGCTTTGCACAAAGTTGGTGGGGGTTAATTTCCCTTCGTTGTAATCAACAATTTGATTTAAAAATTTAATGCAATCTTCTAGGCCTCCATTTGCTGTGCCAATTATAATACCATTAAAAGAAAGTGTATTTAACAAAGGTAATGCTGCGCCAGAAGCCAGTCTAACAGCCTTACCCATACGTCTAAACAAAGCCGGTGGAATGGCATCGTAGTTAGGTTCTATAGCTTGCAGTTTATTATCTTTACTAAGTTGTACATCATCTAAATCAATAGTTTCACAGGTTTTTTGTGGAGATATACAAACTGTTTGATGTATGTAAAACAAACTCATTATGCTTTTGAAAAAATTAATGAACTACAGTTTCCACCAAAACCAAACGAGTTAGAAAGCACATGATTTATAGGCGTTTTTGTATAATTTTTAACAGGTACTAAACCTGTGCTTGCAATAGGGGTTTGATAATGTAAACTTTGGTAAACCTCTTGATGCGTTAAATTTAAAATACTGTAAACAGCTTCTATAGCGCCTGATGCACCTAAGGTATGTCCGGTGTTAGATTTGGTAGAAGCAAAAATTGGAGGTTTATTAAACAAACGCAATATGGCTTTACTCTCCGCTTCATCATTGTTTTCGGTAGCTGTACCATGTGCATTAATAAAATCTATTTGATGTGGTTGTAAGTTTGCTTTTTGCAAAGCGCCTTGCATGGCTAAAAAAGGACCATCAGCATTTTCAGATAATGAAGAAGGATGAAAAGCATCATTAGCGTTGCAATAACCCGTTAACTCGGCATATACTTTTTTATTACCAATAGTCTCTTCACTTTCTAAAACTAAAAAAGCTGCGCCTTCTGCTAGATTTAGTCCTTTACGTTCACTATCAAACGGACGGCATATTTTATCCGAAAGAATATACAAAGAGTTAAATCCGTTAATAGTATATTTTGCCAAGCTATCCGATCCACCTACAATAGCACGTTTTGCTAAACCATTTTGTATTAAGCGCGCACCATACATAATTGAATTTGCTGATGAAGAACATGCTGTATTAATAGTATTAATGATTCCCTTCATGCCGTAATGCTCTTGTATAGCAAGTGTTACAGAACCTCCGTCGTATGAAAACAAATATTCAGAACCATTAGATTTGCTGTTAGCATCTTTATAAAGCTCGTCGGTTAAACACATGCCACTTACGGTATTAGCACCAATAAGGGCTGTATCAAAAGAAGTTATTTCATTTACAGTTAATTGGCTATCATCAACTGCATCTGCAAAGGCATGTAAAGATAAAAGACTGTTACGCGTTAAGCCCAACCTTTTAATTTTAAGTTTTTCTTTTAAGACTTCAGTTTCTATTTTAATTTCTCCCACCGGAAGCTTGCCGGCAAAATTCGAGTTGATTAATTCAAGGGTAGTAATACCGCAAATTCCGCTTTTTAGTGCGGTATGATTGAGAGAGAGGGTGCCTCCTAAAGGGCTAATAATGCCTATACCGGTAACAAATACCCTTCTCATTGATAAATTTACTTTGTTCTGTGTTGTTGAATGTAAGCTACCATCGTATTTACATCAACTAGTATTTTACGTCCTTCTTTTGGATCGTTAATTTTTATACCGTAATTTCTTTCTAATAAAGCAATAAGTTCTAATGAATCTATAGAATCTAAGCCTAAACCTTCACCAAAAAGGGGCTCTTCGTCTTTTATATCTTCAGGCTTTAAGTGCGTTAAATTTAAAAACTGAAT
>CAIXZI010000370.1 GCA_903923915.1 uncultured Bacteroidota bacterium | reverse complement strand
TTAAATACCTATGCGTTAAAATCGCTAAGTGCTTCAACAGTAAGTGCATACATTTATTTACAGCCTTTTTTAGCCATTACATTTGCTTTGTTGCTAAAAAAAGACGAACTTAGTATGATGAAAGTATTAGCTGGAAGCCTCATTATTATTGGGGTTTACTTGGTTGGTAAAAAAGCAAAAAGTAAAGCTGTTTAATCTCTATAAGGAAAAAAAATGAAACAGGGAAATTTTTTTTGCAGAAAAACAGGAAGAAAAAAAAATAACAAAAACAAGTGCGAATAAATTTTTTTTTACTGAATTTTTAGTATTTATTTGTTTTCTTGTTTGTACGGAGATTATTTTTGCAAACAACCTAATGTGAATAAAGTATTATCAAATTATATATACACTGTTAATAAATGAAATTAAGTATGGATAAGAAAACAGCCGAATCTGTTTGGAACAATTGCCTCGATGTTATAAAGGATAACGTAAACCCACAAAATTTTAAAACATGGTTTGAACCTATTAAAGCCATTAAGTTGCAAGAAAAAGTTTTAACGATACAGGTACCTTCTCAGTTTTTTTATGATTGGTTAGAAGAACATTATATTACATTACTTAAAAAAGTTACCCGTAAAGAATTGGGTGCTGATGGTAGAATTGAATACAACATTGTTTTGGAAAATTCTAACAAAGGCGAAAGACCTCTTACCATAAAAGTTCCGTCTTTATCAAAAGATCTTAAAAATAACCCGGTATCTATGCCAATAGATATTAGTAGCAATCCTATTCGTAACCCATTCATTATTCCAGGTTTAAAAAAGGTAGTTGTAGAATCTCAATTAAACTCTAAATATTCTTTCGATAATTTTATCGAAGGAGATTGCAACCGTTTGGCTCGTTCTGCTGCATTTGCGGTAGCCCAAAAACCTGGTGGAACTGCATTTAACCCATTATTGATATACGGAACTAACGGTGTTGGAAAAACTCACTTAGCGCAGGCTATTGGTATTGAGTGCAAAAACAATTTTCCTAACAAAACGGTGTTATATGTTCAGTCAGAAATATTCTCTCGTCAGTTTGTAGATTCAATTAAAAATAACGCGCAAAACGATTTCGTTAATTTCTATCAGATGATTGATGTGCTGATTATTGACGACGTTCAGTTCTTGGCTAACAAAGAAAAAACACAAGATGTTTTCTTCCACGTATTTAATCATTTGCACCAAAGCGGTAAACAGGTTATTTTAACTTCTGATAGACCTCCTGTAGATTTACAAGGTATTGAACAACGTTTATTATCTCGTTTTAAATGGGGTCTTTCAGCCGATTTACAACCACCGGCTTTGGAAACTCGTATTGCTATCTTAGAAAAGAAAGTTTATACGGAAGGAATTGATTTGCCTAAAGAAGTTGTAGAATACTTAGCCTATAGCATTACAAGCAATGTGCGTGAGTTAGAAGGTGCATTAACATCCTTATTAGCGCAATCTACATTAAACAAAAAATTAATCACGCTTGACCTTGCCAAACAAATGATTGACAAGTTTGTTAAAACAACGGCTCGCGAAGTTTCTATTGACTACATACAAAAAGTAGTTTGCGATTATTTTGATTTACCGATTGATACCATGAAATCTAAAACACGTAAACGTGAGGTGGTTCAGGCTCGTCAAATTGCGATGTATTTTTCTAAGAGCATGACTAAATCATCTTTAGCAACTATTGGTATGCATTGCGGCGGCAAAGATCACGCAACGGTATTACACGCTTGTCGTACAGTAAATAATTTAATGGATACTGATAAACGTTTCCGTCTTTATATTGATGAATTAGAAAAGAAAATTAGTCTTCCATAGATTTTAATTTCAGAAAATTAAGCCCTATTTCTTAACAAAAGAGATAGGGCTTTTTTTATTACCTTAGCTGAACTAAAAACAGCTTATGCTAAAAAAACTTTTTACACTTTTTATTGTTGCTTTAGCAATTCATGCAAATGCTCAGGTAATAAAAACAGGAAAACCAAAAAATACAGAACCTGCAACTGAAGACACCTATTATAGTCCATATAATAAGGGACAAAGGCCAAGCGAAGAAAAACCGTTTGAGTTTAAAAAACGTAGCATGATACAGATTAATATTTTTGAATTTGTATTTACTAACCTTTCTCTGTCTTACGAAATATTTAGTAAAGATGGCAAGCATGGATTTAAAATACCTTTTACTTTTGGTATTGGCGGGCAACCAGATACCAATGCGTATACAACTAATAATACCGGAAGGTTTTTAGCATCAAAAAATAGAATTTAAATTGCAGATTTAAGCTTATTAAATTATCATGAAATCAAAACACGAGAAATATTATCCTATCCATTTTCATGGTGTTATGATTTCAAGCACTTTTACCGATTTGATTGAGCATCGAAAGGTTTTGTTAGATATTATTAATAGCCTGTCTCTTAAGCCAATTGCCATGGAATATGATTCAGCAAAACCTGCTGGTGATGTTATTGATTCATCTCTTAAAATGGTTAGAGATAGTTCAGCATATATAGGTGTAATTAGTCGTAAATATGGTCAGATACCCGAATGTGGAGAACGTAATCCTAATAAATTATCCTTAACAGAACTAGAATTTAAAGAAGCTCGGAGACTTGATAGACCAATACTACTATTTATAATGGGTGAAGATCATCAAATTAAAGAGTCTGATGTAGAGTTTGATATTGAAAATCTAAGTACATGACAAAAATTGACAATATTCAATAAATTTATCTATATCATTAAAAGACAGTACATTTGAAAGGTATGTCAGTCCATATTTGAATAAACTTTGAGCCCTTCTCCC
>CAIXZI010000369.1 GCA_903923915.1 uncultured Bacteroidota bacterium | reverse complement strand
TGTACTCACTGCCTTCTCCTAATTACGCAAACAATATAATTACTATCTATTAAACATTGCCATCTAATGATACGACCTTGGCATTTATTAAACTATCGCTTACTGACGTGCCGCCTTAACTTGTGCTGGTTGCAATACATCACCAACACTATTACCTAAAGCATTACGCTCGTAGGTAATAACGGCTGCAATTTCAGTGTCATTTAGTAAAGCTTTCCATGAAGGCATTACACGCACACCGTTTAGGACGCGATCTAAATGACTATCTTTAAGATATTTACCATCCGCACCAAATATTGGACCGTTAGCAATTTTACTTCCAGTTAGTGCAGGGAATGCAGGCGGTAAACCAGCGCCAGATACTTGATGACATACTGCACAGTTTTTCTCGTAGACGCCCTTACCCGTTGCTACTAGGTCTTCTTTTGTCCACTCTTTATCTGCACCTGCTGAGGCTTTGGACAACTCTTCTTTCTTAGCTGCAACCCAAACTTTAAATTCCTCCATAGGAACTGCATCAACCACAATAGGCATATAACCATGGCCCTTACCGCACAATTCTTTACATTGACCACGATAGGTTCCGGCCCTATCCACTTGCACCCAAGTTTCACGTAGGAAGCCAGGCACAGCAACGCGTGAAGAACCAAATTGTGGCACCCACCAGTTATGTAATACATCCGTTGCAGTCATTAGTACTCGTACTTTTTCACCCACTGGCAGCACTAAACGATTATCAACTTCAAGCAAGTAGTCGGCATCTTTTACGCCCTGAAAACCTTTTTCTGTTTGTTCTTTTGGTGTTGATAAATTACTGACGAATTTAATGCCTTTAGCATCGCCATCCATATACTCATACTGCCAACGCCATTGCGAACCAGTAATCTTAATCACCATAGTGGCTTTATCTCTCGTATCTTCCATCATAATTACACTGTGATAGGCGGGTATACCCATAATCACAAAGTCAATCAATAAAAGTATTGCGAAAGGGATCAGTGTCCAAAAAATCTCTACTGCAGTGGAAGGTGCTTTATCTGCAACTGGTTTGTATGATTTGCTTTTTCTATGGGCAAATATTGAATAAATCATGATCGCTAGAACGACAATGAAAATAATCCCTGTAATCGTCATAAATTTATTATGCACATGCAACGTATCCAACGCCATCGGGGTCGCAGGTAAAGGGAAATTCCAAGAGTAATCTGCATACGCATTAAGCGAAGCGAGCATTGCTAAAACGCCTAAGCCAATTTTTCTAAAACCTTGCATAACACTTGCTCCAAAACTAATTAATAAATATTTCTTAATTTTTCTCTGAGCTCACGCGCAAACATTGTGCGTTGCCCATCATTTATAAAATACTTGCCAAACTCAACTTCTTTACCATGAGAACTAATGAATAGCCCTCTTTTACTACTTTTACCTTTACCCTGCATGACGTCACGCACACTTATTTGTGCCCAATAGCGCTGAAATATCGCCATCGTAAAATCTTTATCATTCTTTTTCTCTACGATGACATCATCACCAACTATCGTAATGCTTTCATAATCATCTGAATGCAGATACACGCTATAAAAAGCGTAAGCCAATGCCAAGATTTCGATACCTGCGAATGGCAATACCAGCCAAGCGCCAATAAGCGCGAAACCAACAGAAACCGCTAAAACAATCACAAACAATGCCATCACCACCTTCACGCTACCCTCAGGTGAAAGCGAGTTGTTCGGCCTTAAAATTATTTTATTAACGTGATCTAATGCTTCCACACATTACCTTTGGGTTAACAAATTTAAACTTAACATGTGCTTGGTATCTGATGCGACATTTTGCCGCATCAGAAAAATAACACAGAACCGAGCTTCACTCAAGCTGATTGTTACAATTTTGTAACAATCAGCTTAAATATGAGTGCGATTAATGACCGTAGTTCCATTCACTTTAAGTGAGGGTTAAGCTAACTGTTCACCATACGCATCAATATTCGTAATTCGCATGTTTTGATCTGTTAAAACTTAATATCGCTAACAAACTTAGAACTCATCAGATATAGAAAATGTAACCCGTAAAAAATCTAAATAATTAAATGTCTACCTTGTTAAAAACCATAAAATAAATCGCATTGCAGATAAAAATGGCAAAAAAAATGACCTACTTTTACGTAAGTCATTGATTTTATTGGTGCGGGAGGGGGCATCGATAATCGCCTTACAAGCCACATATTTATTAGTTATAAATATATTCAATGTCATTTTTATACGTATTTTTATACGTTTTTTTCCTCACTGGCATTGTATATTCTTGAGATAAAATTTGCATAAACTTAGCGTATCTCCTAACTTTAAACACGTAACAATAAAATTATTACCCTAAAAATAATCTTGATGTGATCTGAACAATAACTTCTGCCTACCGCCAGTCATGTAAAATGATTAAATTTGATTGCATCTTCTCTTAAAGCACTGATTTTAAACATTAATAGGTAGCTGACTTGTCCAATACTTACTCCTATTATATTCCCTCTATTTTTCTCTACTTTAGAGGGCAACCCGTTGTTTTTAATGGCTATCCCGATATTAACTAGTCTAATTGTATAGTCTTGTAATCTCATGTTTCTAATGACATATAGTGAACATCCATAAAGCAGACAATCATAAAAGTCCCTTCCGACCCATAGGAGACATTCGCACTCTACAAGTATTTTGCATGTAATTTAAGCTACTTGTACTTTTGAAAAATATATTTAATAATACTTAAATGAAAAATAAACACGCA
>CAIXZI010000368.1 GCA_903923915.1 uncultured Bacteroidota bacterium | reverse complement strand
CTAACCCAAAACCATTCTTTAACTCGTTTTGGAACTTCTGCTGTTATACGCTCACCACTTGTTTTATTCACATAAGTTTTTAAGCGAATTGGTGCGTATGTCTTACCTTCGCGTTGTGCTTCGCATAATTCAATCTGTTCGTGTAATTTACTGATTAGCTTATTACGACGAATAACAATTGGTGATGCGTGCAATTGCTTTTTACTAATAACTAATTTCAATCCATTTAATGTGCTCATAACATTCTCCTTTTTTAATAAGCACACTAAATTTATTACCAAAGAATGCAGATGAGCAACCTCAATATTCCATTCAAAACCACACCATTTGTATAGAAAATAATTGGTTTTTATACATTCGCATAAATAAATATATGCGAATAACAGCAAACACAATTAGAGATTTTTTAGATAAGCAACAAAAGCACATTACTCACTATGTAGTTGCACAAAGTTACTATCGTCCTTATCACCAATTGCCACAAGCTGTAGAGCATATGGCACGCAACTTACAAAAAGATTTAAGGCACGCAAGAAATTGCTTTAACAAAGAGCTGTATAGAAATGGTGCAAGAAGAAAACCACTTGAACTACAGCCACTATTCATTGCAACACTTGAAGGAACTAAAAATACAAGCAACCCACAACTAACACTTCACTACAACATTTACTTAGGAAACTTACCAAAAATACTAACAACAGATGACATAAAGGAATTATGGACATACTGTTGGCACACTAAAGCAAATCAATCTAACGACATCTACATTACTGAAGCAAAAGACAATACTCAATCACACTTATTACATTACGGCACTAAAGAAACGCAAATTGGAAACTTAGGTTGTTGGGATTTTGAAAATACGCAAATCCCATACAACGCACTAAACATTGACTGAAGTTATGTTTAGGCTAATTGGCTACGCATTGGACGCAATGCGTAGTTATATTACTTTGACTAAAACACTTCAAATCAACGCTACAAGTAATTAAATGAAGCAAGTGAATACAAGCACAGCTGAAAGCAAATCAAACAGCGTGTAGGGCTTATACGCAAGTCTGTTAATTAATGTGGGTTTAAGACGACAAACCAACTAAATATGTATATGTAAGGAAATATGCAAAAGCTTTGGTTTGTTCTTTAAAACCATGGTTCCCATGCGTATCCCATTGATTCTTGGAAGGATTTAAATTTGACACATTTTTGGCATAAAGAGGTCGTAGAAAACAAACAAAGAAAACACAATTTAGCTATTGCAAAGTTATATTTAGGAAAAAACACAATGGCTAAACAAGCAAAAACGCTTACACAAACAGAGCTACGCAGAGTTTTAGATTACATAGCTACACGCAAACACAGCACACGCAATAGGGCATTGCTTTTGACCACTTACTTGAGTGGCATGCGTGTGGGAGAAGTAAGTAGTTTACGATTTAAAGATGTTGTGGATGCAGAAGGCATGATAAGAAACGAAATACGCTTATTGGCTGAAAACACCAAGACAAATGAAGCAAGAACAGTATTTGTAAATGAAAAGCTAAGAAAAGAATTAGAGGCTTACGCAGCCATATACACGCCTAAAAATATCAACTGCAAGTTCTTCTATAGTCAGAAGACAGATAGTGATGGATTTACTGCAAATACACTCACCCAGTTTTTCCACTATCTATACAAGCGCAGTGGTGTAGATGGCGCAAGCTCACACAGTGGACGCAGAACCTTCATAACCAATCTTGCCAACAAGGGCATCAGCGTGCGTGTATTGGCAAGTTTGGCTGGTCATAAAAGTATCTCAACTACCCAGTGCTACATAGATGTAAATGATGATATGAAGCGTAAGGCTGTTGAGCTGGTTTAATTCTTCTTAATATAGTATTGGTCTGTATTTGTTTTCCAAATCCATTTGCGCATAGTGGTGTCACTAACTTGATGAGCCTTAGCTGCAGACCTTATGCTTGGATATTCTCCATGGGGAGTCACTACTGCAGTTCCTTTTAATTTGCTAAGCAATAATTTTGTTGCATCTGTATGAAGTTGTCCAGTATGAGCTAGAGTGGACTTTTTTCTATATTCGTCATCATTCCACTTTTCAATTGCTGCCTTACTTTGTTTCTGCCTTGTCTTATTGCTTATGGGTATTAAATTGGCTCTCTGACGAACTTCTGACCATTTAGAGAATTCCTCCCAACTTACTTCATTTCCATCCTTTAGCTTCACATTTGTTAATGAGTCTTGCTTTTGTGTTGGTGCCTTGTCTTTAGGAGGCTTAATAGGGGCTTTCTCTCTCTTTAAGTTGATTGTTTCATAGTAGTAATTCTTGGGCTCCATTTCACACAATCTTGACAGCTTCACAAATGCATTGGTTAAGCCTTTTGCTTCAGCAACTTTTGCTGCTGCATGACGATTGGGAAATTTTCCATAAGGGCAGATAAAAATACGAGATTTAGTTTGCATTAGTAGCTCCTGTCAATAAACCTTGTTCAGCCATATCTTGCCAATCTTTTTTATTTGCTGAATAGAGATTGCTCAATTTGATAATTGTGCGCAGACTTATACGATTTATGAATTCACGATTACTGTCAATCCACTCTAAAAGCATATTTTTTTCTTTATTGCTGAATTTGAATTCAGCTAGCATGTCCTGAACCAAAACCATATAACAGACCTGTTTAAAAAGACGATCTGGGTCAGTGTCACTAATGCTTATTGTTAGAGCACGATCGTGAAGTGCACTTAAGCGTGATAGATATTTTTGATTCTTATTGTCGTAGCCAATATTAGTATTTAAAATTACGCTACCATTAAATTTAAAGCCATTTGGGACGCCCATAGCCTTAAGTAAATGCGTCCCTGATGCCCAATGAATCTCACGATTTGGCTTGGTGTCCATTGCTGCTTTAAGAATATTGACACCAGTAACATCACCTAAAAATGTATCACAATCATCTAGAAACAAGATGTGACCATTACTAGAGGCACGATATAAGCTTCCATATAAACTCAAATTGCTTACCTTGCCATTAAGTAGTTCATAACGACCTGCAGCATGCTTCTTAAGTGCTTGCTCTACTGAGTAAGTTTTACCTACCCCAGGTGGGCCTTGTAATATCAAAGCACGACAGCTGTCACTATTCTTTGCCATTGCGCTGATAAACGCATCAGGTTGAAGATAGTTCTTATCCAAACGCTCAAAGTCTGCTGCAAATTTTGTGCTGTAGCTCATTTTTTATTCCTTTTTATCTTATCGCAACGACAAACCATTAAATTTACGATTATTAAAATATAGGGTTTAATTGTATTTTTCCATGTGTAAAAATGAAAAGATTTTTCTTTAAATTCGTATCTTATAGTTCGTTTATTACTTATCTTAACTTAAATGTTTCTACTCTTTTT
>CAIXZI010000367.1 GCA_903923915.1 uncultured Bacteroidota bacterium | reverse complement strand
TCTAAAATATTTTGTAAAATTACCAAGGAAGATAGCTTATCTATTTATTATAAATCAATCAGAGATAAAAAAGGTTTAGAGCAAAGCATCTTTAAGTCTGATGTTTTAAAATATTTTAATAGTGCAACAATTGCAAGAGAAAATAAAATTAAGATAGATACCGCTGAAAAAATTTGGGAAACTAAAAAGTTTAAAAAAGGTTTATATAAGTCCTTAACAGAATATATTACTAATTCCCCTTCTATAACTGAAGAATTTACTGTTTATAAAAGAAATATGGCTGATTTGTTATTTCAGCATGGTGGAGAATATAACTTTAAGCTTAATCAGGGTTCTATTGATAATGATTCAATTTTTGGATTTTGTGATGGAACAGATGTTTACATGAATTACGATCATCCCAGAGGTTATTCTAAAATTGACTGTATAGGTACTTATAGTTATTTTACATATATATATTATTCAACAGGCGTTACTGCTCTAATTCCCCCACAATTAGTTGTTATTGATCAAAAAGGAATAAGTCATATAGCTTCCGCGCATTATATTAAAAAAATATTAGAGGATAATAGCCCCGAATTATTTGCTGAGTATAAAATAGATAAGGAAGGAAGATATAAAAGAGTGGAATATCTAATTAAGTTAAATGAGTATTTAAAAACCAAAAAGCAACAATCTACTCATTAATATATTTGTAGGCTGTTATTCATAATTCGTATAAAATGAAAAATAAATTAAAAAGCGTAGCAGAATTTCATGAAATTTTTAAAATTGGTAATGCAGAAAACCTAACATTAATTGATGAGAAAAATTATACGCTTCGTTACAATTTACAGAAAGAAGAAAACGAAGAATACCTTGATGCATGCAAACGCGAAGATATGGTTGAGATTGCAGATGCGCTTGGCGACCAGCTTTATATTTTATGCGGAACTATTTTAAAACACGGCTTACAACATAAAATTGAAGAAGTATTTGATGAAATTCATCGCAGTAATATGAGCAAACTGGATGAAAACGGACAGCCAATTTATCGTGAAGACGGAAAAGTTTTAAAAAGCAATCGCTACTTTCGTCCGGATATTAAAAAAATACTGGATAAATAATTACTCATTTAACTCCCTAATAAAAGAGATTTTTGCCTTCTGATATTTTTCTTTTGCTATCCATTCTTTAAAATGCACCATGGTTTCAAAAGGACCATCTATAGCAGCCATATTTACAAGCCAGGCAGGCACATAACCACCCGGGTTTACCATTAATTGATAATTGATTTGAACCACACCATCCTTTGAAGGAATCAATGTCCAACAGGCATTAAATTCTGTTATACGCACATGATGATTAACTCTCGGAATATAATCCGCCCAACAAACCGATTTGATAGTAACAATTTTTGTTTTTTCATCTTGCGAGAATTTTACATTTACAACAAAGTCTCTGTTTTCTGCGGGCCATGGAGCTACTACGGTTTGGTAGTGTATAAGTTCTGTATTGCTAATTTTTTTTAGTGTTTTTGATGCACCACATTTATAAACCCATTGGGTATAGGTATCCCAATCATCAAGCAAGGCAACAATACTGCTTAAGGATGTTTTTACATAAGCAACTGATTTTAATTCTCTAAAATTTGAATTAATTGTTTTGCGAGAATATACAGCTATACCACTTTCTTCTTTTTTTAATTGCCAATCGAATTTACTTTCTTGCGAAAAACATATTGTACTTATAAGTAAACAAAAAAGTAAACGCATTTATAAATTATTTTTTATGTCAAAAGCAAAGTCTTCAACAGGCTCAGACCGACCACGCGCGATGTCATATTGAACTTGTCGAAATATGTGGGTAGGAATTAGAATAGTTATATTATTTCCCCTCATATTAAAATTCACTTTTAAAGAAGAATTCTATTTCCGGATATTTTTCTTGAGCCATCTGCAATAACCAAGCAGATTCAGCTAAAAAAACCGGACGTTGTTCTTTATCAAAAGCTATGTAATTATTTTTTTCAGCAATAAATTTATCCATGGCTTTTTTATCATCACATTTAAACCAGCAAGCTTTATAAAGTTGTATGGGCTCAAACCCACAAGAAGCATTGTACTCGCTTTTTAAACGATGTTGTAATACTTCAAACTGAAGTGCACCAACAGTTCCAAGAATTCTGCGTCCATCTTGTTTTTTAGTAAATAGCTGTGCAACACCTTCATCCGTTAACTGTTCTAAGCCTTTTTGCAGTTGTTTGGTTTTCATTGGATCCATATTAACTACATACCTAAACAACTCTGGTGAGAAGCTTGGAATGCCTTTGAAATGAAGCAATTCTCCTTCAGTTAGACTATCACCAATTTTAAAATTACCACTATCATACAAGCCAATAATATCACCCGGATAAGCCTCATCAATAACCGATTTGCTTTGCGCTAAAAATGCGGTTGGATTAGAAAAACGCATTTCTTTTTTTTCACGATTATGGAAATAATATTTATTGCGTTCAAACTTACCTGAACAAATGCGCAAAAATGCAATTCTATCTCTATGACGAGGATCTATATTGGCAAAAATTTTAAAAATGAAGCCTGTAAATTTTGGTTCGAAGGGATCAACCATACGCTTGTCAGTTTCGCGAGGCAATGGGTATGGAGCAATATCAGTAAAGCAATTCAATAATTCTCTTACACCAAAATTATTAACGGCAGAACCAAAAAATACCGGACAAATATCTCCGTTTAAATAAT
>CAIXZI010000366.1 GCA_903923915.1 uncultured Bacteroidota bacterium | reverse complement strand
TGAAAAGTCGCACCGAATGGGGGCTTGAACAAAATTTAACCAAAGATTTTATCGAAAAGCTATTTCAGTTAATTCATGAAGAATCTATTCGTACGCAAATTGAAATCATGAAAAAAGAGGCAACCAAACTCTAACTGCTTGTCATTGCAGAGATTATGTTTATTTTCACGTGATGATTTTTTTAAAAAATTATATATTTATTTTTTTGCTGAGTTGTGTATTATTTACAACAAATGCATTTGCGCAAGCGGCACAAGCAGATAGTTTGCTAAAAACAGCATCAGCTATTTATAATTCAATGCCCGATTCTTCATTACATTATTGTGAAGAAGCTAAATCCATCAGCGCAAAAAACAAATTACAAACTCAATATGCATATTCTTTAATATGCGAGGTACGATATGCTTTGTTAAAAGGGGATTTTAAAACATCACTTCAAAAAATAAATGAGGCAGCTAAAATTTTTGAAGAAACTAAAAACAGTAGTGGTTTAGCCAAATGTTACTCGCTAAAATCCATCGCTATGGGCAGGTTAAACAATCAAAAAGATCGCCTTGCTTATCAATTAAAAGCCATGCAACTCTATACACTTGCCCATGATACAGATGGTATTTGCAGCGCATCGGTTAACTTAGCTAATGTATATAAAGACAATGCAGAATATGAAAAAGCATTAACTACGTTAGATGATTTAAAAAAATTACATCAACCCATTGGCAAAAACAATTTTTATGTAGAATTAAATTATGGAAGCATTTACTTAAATCAAAAAAAATATGCGACTGCAGTTAATCACTTGCAAAATGCAGTAAAATTTGCTCACGAAAATAAAATGATAGACAGTGAAATAACTGCACTAACCCATTTAGCCGAATGCTTTAAAGAAACTAAAAACACAACCGAAGCAGTTGCTTGCTTTAATCAAGCACTGGATTTAGCCAAAAAGAATAAATTGGTACTAGAAGAAAGAGATGCCTTAAAAAGTTTAATTATTTTGTTAGAAGAAAATAAAAAACTTCCGGAAGCTTATGCCGCCTTAAAAAGATTTAATTTCTTACAAGACTCCTTATTAAATCTCGAAAAAATAAAAAGCATACAAAAAATAGAAAGCGAATTAAAACTTAGTGAAAAAGAAAAAATAATTGCTGAGCAAAATTTAGCGCTTGAAAAAGAACAATTAGACAGGCAAACAGGTAAACTACAGCGCATATTGTTAATGGGTGGATTGGTTGTACTTATTGCCGCTTTTATATTTTTATACTACCATTTTAAACGCACCGGCAGGTTATTTTCTCTAATTAAAATACAAAAAAAAGAAGTCGAATTTCAAAAAGAATTGCTTGAAGCAAAAAACAAAGAAGTTACAGATTCTATTAACTACGCACGTTACATACAATCGGGTATGTTACCTTCCGAAAAAAATATTAAAAATTTATTTCCCAATCATTTTATTTTTTACAAACCAAAAGATATTGTTGCCGGTGATTTTTATTGGGTGGAGACTACTTCAAACAACCAATCTTTATTTGCTGTGTGCGATTGCACCGGGCATGGCGTACCGGGCGCTATGGTTAGTATTGTAGCATGCAATGCCTTAACGCGCGCCGTTAAAGAATTTAAACTTACTAATCCGGCTCTAATATTTGATAAAGTAAATATGCTGATGCAAGAAACTTTTTCTAAAAGCGAGTACGATATTAAAGACGGTATGGATGGCGTGCTTTGTTCTTTTGATGCAAGTACCATGCAGTTGCAAGTAGCAGCAGCCAATAACCCTTTGTGGATTATTGGGCCTGTGCAGTTTGGCATGGAAAAAGAAACGCACGTGGAGCTTATGCAAATTAGTGCCGACAAACAACCTGTTGGAAAACACGGCGAAGAATCTAAACCTTTTAGCGTAAAAAACGTAACGCTTACCAAAGGCGAAATGCTTTATTTATTTACCGATGGCTTTGCCGACCAATTTGGTGGAGAAAAAGGCAAAAAATATAAATACAAACAATTACAAGAATTATTGCTTCAAATAGCGCATCTACCCATGGAAGTTCAAAAAAGCAAATTGCATACTACCTTCGAAACTTGGCGTGGTAATTTAGAGCAGGTTGACGACGTTTTGGTTGTTGGCATTAGAGTATAATATCATATAAGTTATTTGCGTAAATTTGCCTTTTGCAAAAATTATGAGCAACCTAAATCAACTTACAGCCGTATCGCCAATTGACGGAAGATATAGAAACACCTGCGCACCCTTTGCCGATTATTTTAGCGAATACGCACTTATAAAATATCGCCTATGGGTAGAAGTAGAATATTTTATTGCTCTGGTAGAATTGCCACTGCCGCAATTAAAAGATTTTCCAAAAGATAAAATCACTTCACTGAAAAATATTTTTTTGAATTTTAATTTAGCAGAAGCCGAACAAATTAAGAACATCGAAAAAACAACTAACCACGATGTAAAAGCGGTAGAATATTTTTTGAAAGAAAAATTTACTTCGCTTGGTTTAGATAAATTTTCCGAGTTTATTCATTTTGGCTTAACGTCTCAAGACATTAATAATACCTCCATTCCACTTAGTTTAAAAAAATGTTGCGACGAAATTTTCACCTCATCTATTCAAACTTTAATTGATAAAATAAAAGGCTTTGCGCATGATTGGAAAGATGTTTCTATGTTAGCCAAAACACACGGTCAGCCAGCATCTCCAACCAGCTTAGGTAAAGAATTGATGGTTTTTGTAGAGCGTTTGCAATTGCAATTAGAAACATTAAAGCTAAACCCCTACCCTGCTAAATTTGGTGGTGCAACGGGTAACTTTAATGCACATCATGTTGCCTATCCAAACATTAATTGGATAGATTTTGCAAATAATTTCGTTAATAAAAATTTAGGTTTAAATCGTAGTCAGCATACAACACAAATAGAGCATTACGATTTT
>CAIXZI010000365.1 GCA_903923915.1 uncultured Bacteroidota bacterium | reverse complement strand
GGGCATTAACTGGGGCCTATCAAACGGAAACGAACGGGTAAGTAAATAATTATACCGTAGGCTGTAAATTCACAGGTCTGGCTGGCGCAACATAATCATCAATACGACGTGTGCGTTCTTTTAAAAGGGCAATTGCCTGTTCTTTAGTAGTAATGTTTGGATTAACAATAACCATTTTATTAGCTAAGGCATTGTAGTTTTTTGTCATTAAATAAAACCACACCATAAAAAAATCTATACCGTAAAAAATAATCGAATCTTCTGATATATATTTATTGGTATTTCTTAAAAACTCTTCGGGTAATTCTAGCCAATGCATGGCAGGTTTTAAGTGATGCACAATGTGATAACCATCGTTAAAACAAGTGTGGTTGTAGCGTACGTTAATACAATTAATAGAATTGGTATAACTGTTTCTGGGTTTTTCTTTAACAAGAAATGCGTGTTGTCCCCAATTGCCGGCAAGCATTAAAAAACGCACTACAAATACCGGCACCACAAAAACAAAAACAGATGCTTTCCAATTAAAAAACATTAGAGCAATGGCTACAATCCAAAAAGAAATTTCGCCTATTAAAAAACTCTTGCGAATTTTCATGCGATTTTTTCTTTTTAGGTAAGCTGCTAAGTCATAAATGCCTCTAACTATAAATTCGTAATAATAATGCATAAAGCCTGCAAAACTATCGCGTTGGTATTTCATTGTGCTGCTTAAATCGGTTGGCATGTTTTCTTCAGCATGGTGCATACCTAAATGATGCGCAAAATAAGATTCGGGTGTTTCTCCAAAAAATGGCCCAATTACCCAAGGAATAAAATTGTTTAAATAACTATATTCTTTTTTAAATAACGGACGATGTGATGTTAAGTGCAACATCAAAATAAAAGAACCAGTAAGCACGCCAAAATTAAATGCGTAATAAATTAATACCAGCCACCAATTTAAATTTCCGGGAATGAAAAGATATACTGCAAACGGAAAGGTTGTAATAAGTATTAAGCCGCAAAGTTTAAGAAACGCCATATCGCGCTTATCATTTAGCATCTTGATAAAAAAGCGTTCTATAAAATTAAAGGTTGTTTTTTCTTTATAAACAGGATCAGTAATTGTAATGTCTTTAATGTTGATCATCTAAATCGTGTGAGGAAAAAAATAATTATTTGTTGTTTACTTGTTGGTTTTTGAAATCGGTTCTAAAAATAATATCCCAAAATTTAGAACTTACTCCATATCCATTATCATGATCCATGTAATGATGCACCATGTGATGCTTTTTAATTTTCATCCAAAAACTGTTTTTAAATTGAAAGTGGTGAATGGCATAATGTGTCATATCATAAAATAAATAGCCTAATACAAAAGCACTAAAGAAAGGCGCAACGTATTCTGTACCTAAAATAGCCGCAAATAAAAAGTAATATATAAAGGCTAAAGGAATACTCACAGCTGGAGCCATTACCAAGCGTTTTGCATCATTAGGATAATCGTGATGAACGCCATGAAATATAAAGTGTACACGTTTACCAAAATTTGAAGTTGGGTGATAGTGAAATAAAAAGCGGTGCATAATATATTCTGTTAACGACCAAACAACAAGGCCTGCAGCAAGTAATAAAATAATTGGCAAGAAGGCTAAATGAAAAACAAAAATGGTTTTGTAAAGAAAAAATAAAACCACAGGAACAAATAAAACTAATGGCGTAACGGGATGAATTTTAGAGAACATTTCTAAAAAACTACTTTTAAACATGCGCGTAGATTCCTGACTATTAGAAACAAATTTTTGCTTTTGCATTTTGTTTTGTTGTTTTAATTGAGTGGTAAAAATATGAAAAAATAGCTTAAGTAAATCAGGTGACTTTTGCCACTAATCTTCCATAAACTCAGCCAAATTTATTAAACGCTCGCTAATTTCAGGTTCGTTTAGTTTGGCCGCCAATATATTCATGCCTAATTGCGCCAACTCATCTTTATTAACGTTTGCTTTATAAAGCAATTGCTTTAAATCGCCTACAGGATCTTTTTTACACGATTTCATTGAATTAATAGCGGCTTGAATAGCATTTTCTAACTCAGATGTTGTAACTACATCGTCTGCAATGCCCCACTGTAAGGCATTTTGGGTAGAATAATTTTTACCCGTAAGCACCATTTTTTTTATGTGCTGAGGTGATAAGCGATTTAATAAAGCAGGCATAATCATTCCAGGAATTAAACCCAGCAAACCTTCAGGTAAAGCAAATGTACTTGCTTCATCGGCAATAACATGGTCGCAGGCACAAACAATGCCCATACCACCGCCCGATGCCGCACCTTTAACAACAGCAATAGAAATAAAAGAACCGGTTTGCAGTTTTTTTAAGAACTCGCCATACTCCTGCATCTCTTTCATGTAATCACCATTTGCATTTGCGGCAACCCATTTAAGATCTAAGCCATTACAAAAAATAGTTTCGCTGCCTTTTAAAATTAGAAAGCGCGTACCATCTTTTTCTGCTTCAGATAATTGATTAGATAAATCTCTGATAGATTCAGGATTTAAAAAAGGTGGGATATTTATTTCTTTATGTAACAATCTAACTAAACTTATATTTTCTGTAATATCCTTCAGAACCTTCGTAAATTAATAAGCCTTTGCCCTTATAAGCCACATCGTATAAGCCGGGTACCATATTATAATCTGGTGTAAAATCACCTTCTTTAATACGTTGCTCTCTAAAGTTTTCCATCGCTTCGTATTGAGGCACCGTAATTTTATAACGATTATCAATCAATGCTTTTAAACCTGCTTTTTTTGCTGTCTCTTTAGAAGTTTCAGTAACTAAAAAACTATAGTATTCAGCACAAGAGCCAGAACCATAAGAAAACACACCAATTCTATCGCCTTCTTTTAAAGAAAGCGTATCAATAGTAGCTAATAGCGCAATAAAAATACTACCGCCGTATGTACCACCAATATCTTTAGAATAGGTAATAGATGGTAATACTTTGTTTTTAAAACTCTCTTGTACTTCTTCTATCGTCGCGTCAGAAGTCATGTGCATTAGGCGTTTGTGTGCTCTAAAACTCATGCCGCTAAACGGAACGTGATATACATTTTTAGTAAAGTAGGTTTCAAAATTAACATCATCTACATTTTGCTCGTAATCTTCGTAAGCGCCAGCTAAGGCTTCCATGTAAGCAAATAAACTATGTTCGCTGTTACCGGTTTCTAACCAAGGCAGCGGGCGAATAACATCAGCCACTTCATGCGCATACACACCAAATTTTTCTACTTCTAATTCTAAAAATTCAGGTTTATCAGAAATTAATAAAGCTACAGAGCCGCCGCCACATACATATTCCCACGGACGATGAATAGAATTTAAACTTTCATCAGTCGTAATAACCAAGGCTTTTTGTCCTTTACGAACCAAGCCAGATGACAACCAACCAACAGCCATTTTTAAGGCAGCTGTGCCCGAGTAACAAGCAATTTTTACTTCAAAGTGACGACAAGTGCTTGGCAAACCCAAGTGATGTAACACCCAAGAGCTTAGTGCTTTTTCGCCATCTAAACCTGTTTCGCTGGCAACAATTAATAAACCAATCGATTCAATGTCTTCTTTAGTAAGCATGGGTTTGGCAGCATTAACGGCCATGGTAACCGTATCTTCCCATGGTGGGTTAACGCCGCGTTTTTCAACCATTAAATCTTTTTTCATATGCGCCACATCGTAGCCGCGGGCATTAGCTAAATCAACTAAATCCAATTGCAAAGCCGTTGGATACACACTAATTTTTTCTATTCCGTATTTTTTATGAGTCATGGTATAAATTCTGATGGCAAATTTAATTATTTTAAGGTATCAACCTACTTTTGGGCGTTCCGGCACTTTGTCATTTCGAACGAATGTGAGAAATATATTTTGTGCCGTCGGGCTTTTCGCTACAAATCCTCGCCGATTACGGCTGTGGGTTTTTCGCTGCAATCCCTAACGCAAACTAACTACAGCTTTTTTCCTACAATTATCAAATCGCGTAAAATCCCTTCCATATCAGCTATTTCAGGCATATGCGCCCATTTTGCAAACCCATGTTTGTAAAATAGCTTCAGGCTTGGTTCATTATGTCCAAAAATAAAACCAGTTAAAGAAGTAATATTTAATTCAGGGCACTTTTCAATGGCATAGTTTAAACAGTAATCTCCCAAACCTTTACCACGCATACTACTTTCTAAATAAATACCCAATTCGGCAGTTTTATAGTAAGCATGCCGACTTTTAAAATCGGTAAAACTAATCCAGCCGGCATATTTTTCTTTGTACTCAACAACCCATAATGGCCTTGTTGCCGCATTATGACCATTAAACCAAGCTGTTTTACTTTCAACCGTGGCAGGCTCTAAATCAGCTGTAACCATACGGCTTTCAATGGTAGAGTTGTACGTGCCAACAATAGCAGGTAAATCGTTTGTGGTTGCATTTCTAAAGGTAACAGTGTTTAGCATAAATTATTTTATTTTTCGTTTAGTTAATAAACGTGCTCCGTGATGAACCGTTAAAATTTGAATTTGCAAATCAGTAATACGATAAACTACGCGGTAATTTCCACTTATAATTTCCCTTATTTTTTTGTTATTGAATTCAGGAACAACGCGCCCAAATTCAGGAGTTTTTTTAATTAATTTCTCTAAAGAAAAAATGCGTTCTACAACACCGGCTGCGTAAGTAAAAGAATCTTTGGCAATGTATTCTGCAATTTGATTTATATCGTTAAGCGAGCGAGCCGTCCAAACTACTTCAACCATTTTTTAAGTTTTTTCTTAGCCTCTTGTGTAGAAAAAACTTTGCCTTTATCGGCATCTTTAATGCCTTCTTCAACTTTTTGAACAAACAAAAGTTTTTCAAATAGTTCATCTATTGAAAAATTTGAGGGAAGCTTTTCTATAGTTTTTATGGCAGTAACTCTATTCATTATAACAAAGGTAACTAATTAATTTTTTTATTCAACAAATAAATCTTTAGGGTACGATGAAATTACTTTGGTTTCAAGGGCTTTATCAAATAATAAGGTAACTGCTTTTTTGCCAAGTTCTCCTAAATCAATAGAATATTTATTTACATACAGTTCGATATGCTTCTTCATTACTTCTTCCTCCATTGCTTGTGCATGTTGTTTTACAAAAGGCATTACATCTTCGGTATTTGCAAAAGCATACTCTACACTTTCTTTTATTAATCGATTAATTAAAATTTGATCGTTCTCTGGCAAATTTCTTTGAACAACAATACCTCCAAGCGGTATTGCCGATTGACTATGTGTTTCCCACCACTCGCCCAAATCGGTAATTTTGGTTAATCCTTTTTGCTGATAGGTAAAACGGTTTTCATGAATAATTAAACCCAAATCTACTTTGCCGGAAATAATAGATTCTTCAATTTCTGAAAAAACCAATTCTGTTTTATTAGTAAGGTTTGGATACGATAACGATAAAAGAAAATTAGCGGTAGTGTATTTCCCTGGAATAGAGACTTTTAACGAAGAAATTATTTTGGGATTTTGTTTGATTTTTTCTGCCGTTTCGGGCAAGGCAATCAATAAAGGTCCGCAATTAAAGCCCAAAGCGCTGCCAGATGTTAATAATCTATAAATATTGGTTAGATAGGCAAAGGCATGGTAGCTCAATTTTGTAACATCTAATTCCCCTTTAAATGCCATTCTGTTAAGGGTTTCAACGTCTTCAATTACAGGCTCAAATTGCAAATGCTTAGTATCTATTTTATTATGAATTAGGGCATCAAAAATAAAGCAATCGTTAGGGCAAGGAGAAAAACCGATGGTTATTTTTGTTTTTTGCATTTTTTAGAGAAAACACAAATTTAATGCATATTTGTAGTATGAAGAATATTAATTCAAGATTTAAAATTCAAAATTTAAAATGTTTGATTGCTTTCATTCTTTTACTTCAATTTTCGACCGCTATTTCTTTTGCTCAATCAAATGATAACGATGCTAAACTTAAAACACTTAGCGATAAATGTGCCGAATACCATCGCAAAACAGATGGCGAAAGCGATGGCTACCGTATAAAAATTCACTTTGCATTAGATAAAACAGCAGCCAACGAGGTAAAGCAAAAATTCACTTCGGCATTTAGTAATATACCTGCCTACTTAGATTATAAACAACCAAACTGGGTTATTACAGTGGGCAATTTTAAAACGCGTGTAGATGCTTATGCCGTATTTAAAAAAGTTCAATCAGATTTTCCAAATGCATACATTATAAAAAGCAAAATTAAACCTACTAAGTAGATGGCAACTATTATTCCGTTTAAAGGTATTCGTCCCGCTGCAGACAAGGCACACATGGTTGTTACACGCAGTGCAGATAATTACAACAAAGAAATTTTAAAACATAAATTAGAAACCAATCCCTACTCTTTTCTTCAAATTATAAATCCCGATTTTGCTGATGGAAAAAGAAGTAAGCCGGGGTCTACCGAGCGATTAAAAAAAATTAAAGCACGT
>CAIXZI010000364.1 GCA_903923915.1 uncultured Bacteroidota bacterium | reverse complement strand
TATTTTACCCCAACTGTTTTTTCTGACTATTATACAACTCCGCAAAAAGACCTAGATCAAAAATTTAGGAGAGGAAGTGATAACGCTATTATAAGAAAGCATTTAGCTAATTACCAATATAGTCAATTGGTTGGTGGGTTTTATTTTCCTATTCTAACTAAAGATTATAATCATGCAGATGGCACTACAAGTAATTTTCATTTATTAGGTACCGGAAGCTATATGATGGCTATGCCACGGTTTGGCGGCACCAGTAACCACAACTTACTAAAAGCAAGTATAGGCATACGCGGCATATACAACAGTGGTAAAAAAGGCATTTGGTTTGTTGATGCTACACCTTTTATGAGTACAGATTTATCAGTGCAGTGTAACACCGTTTATCGTTGGGCTGGTACTGTTTTGTATGATTATATGGCAAGCCCTTCATTAAGTTTTAGGTTTGGTGTTACACGCACCTTTTTGTACGGAAACCGTTATCACTTACCTTATTTTGGTATGCGCATAGGTCGTTTAGATAAAATATACGTGAGCATGCAATTTCCTCGTAATGTAACTTTTAGTTTTCCTATGGGTAAATATTTGCGCGGCAGTGTTTATTTTAAACCTATGGGAGGTGTATTTAATATGGCTAATAACGATAGTATTTATCCGAAAAATAAAGACAATACCATTTTATACGGTAGGTACGAATTAATTAGCGGCTTTAGATTAGATGCCAGTTTTAATAAACATATTTCGGTCTTTATAAGCGGTGGGTTTACGGGCGTTAAATCATTAGCTTTTTATTCGGATAATGAAAACAAGCATAGTAAACTTGCTATGAATGATTTTTACAATGAAAAAATTTCTCAAGGTATCTTTTTTAATATGGGCTTTACGTTGCGTATAGGCAGAGCGAAAAGTATTTATAATAATTACAATTTATACGAAACGGTTAATTTAAACAGCACTATTGATGTTGGTGATAACAATACAAATACAGGAGACGGCAATATTCCTAATCAAACAAAAAATAAACCTCAAAACAACCTTAAGATAAAAGATGTGCAAGATTTAATTGAGGCGCAAGACTTATACTAAACTACTTCTAAAAAAACGCACGTATCTGTGCACCACCAATATTAACAAGTTTATAGCCTGGCGTTTTACGCCCTTCATAGGTAATGCTAATTTGTATATTCCCCGAAATGTTTTGCTGAAAACCCGCACTCCAGGTAATGTTTTGCCCTGCATGTAATGAGTTTAACATCTCAAAAGATATTGGTGTATTTTGATCTTGATTATACGTTATGTTAATGTAATCTGCCTTGATAGTTAAACTTCCCTTGGATAGTTTATTAAATTTAAACTCAGCGCCAAAATCATTTAACACCGCCTTTTGTCCGCCGCCAGCAATAACATTTTGTTTGCTTGAATATTGATAACTTAAACTAATTCTAAAAGCGGTACTAGGTTGGTAGCTAATTTTAGGTTGGGTTTGTATAGTTTGAATCTCATAATTTCTGCTGGCAAAATATTGCGAAGTATTAAACTTATTTCCAACAATAGTTGTCACAAAAACACCCCAGGCACGTGTTACATTCCAACGTGTGTTCAGTTGATTGTTTTGCAAACGATGAGATTCAAAGCCATTGGTAAGCAATTGCTTCGTGCGGTTATCTTCATAGGTGTAATCAAATCCATAAATAGGACTGGTTTGATTAAAAAATATGGCTTGTCTGAATGAAAAATTTGAAGACAATAACGTACTATCATTTATGTTTGATTTGAAAGGATTGTACTGCGAAATACTATTAGCATTAGCTACATTTTTTTGATCTACTTTATACGTTGTTTGCGAAACAAACTTAGCTGCAAACTTTAGCAACTTTTTGCTATCCTCTTTCAAAAATACTTTAGGACGTAAATACACACTTAAACTAAACTGGTCTCTTACAGATTTTACATAGGTGTTAGTAGGTGTGTAAACCCTTATATATGTTGCCTGATCTGAATATTGTGCAATTTCAAATTCATTTAATTGTTTAATGCCATCATCGTTATAATCCTTCCAGGTATATTGCCCCTGTCCAGCCGCTACCAATACATAAGAATATTGTTGCTTTTGTTCTAAACCATATCCCACTTCGTAAAAAGAGTTTGCCTGAAAAAATCCTTTTATAATCTTAGGCGAATATTCAACGCGACCTAATAAATTATTATCGGGTTTAACATGAATTAAATTGGTATCAATAATTTGTAGTTTTCTATATGTTAACGTGGTGCGTATAGGGTGATTTTTTAGTGAAGATATATCCGTTGAAAAACCAAAATTCTGTGCATAAGCAGCTTTTTTCAAATAATTACTATATCCAAATTTATCGGTACGTTCTCTATAAAATAATTTAAACCTATTTTTTGTTGTATCTGCTTTTGTAATGTTAACCTCCCATTCCCAAAATTGATAGCTCTTACCAAGTAGAGAATCATTTTTTTGTTTATTTTTAAATTGATTGTTTTCAAACTCATCCTGATAGGTAATTACAATGTTTTCAAATCGTTCAGCTAATTTTGATTTATGCCTATAAAAATTAGTCTTCAATATATTATCATCCGAACTTAAATAAGAAGCATTATAAAACGCGTTTGTTTTCCTTGTCTTTAAAGAGTTTGCTGTATTTTGCTTAATCGCTTGGTAGTTATTTCCTTCCATAAAAGTATTAGCTCCGTATTGCGAAGAAAAAATATTTCTTTTAGATATACCTGCTGTTAAAGAAGCTATGTGCTGGTCATTATGAATGGTATCGCTTGTTCTGTTCCAATCCCTAAAAAACTCTACACTTCTAAAACGTTCTACTTGTGTAAAGTTTTTCTGTACGTATTCATAATTAGCACCATAATTTAATGCCCATTGTTTTCCTGTCGAATCGTCAACTCCTAATTTTATTTTATCATTATAATAAACTTTAGCCCCTTGTCCGTTGTCATTTTTTTTATCAAACGGAGATAATGTGTTTATATTATAATTACTAAACGCTCCTTCGGCTCCAAATACGCCTGTTTCAGATGTTTTAATTTCTGCAAGAGCCGTAAACATTTGTTTTTTTGTTGGTGCTACCAGCGGAATAATAGGCTCGTAACTACCCTGTTTTATGCCTCCAATTGGTGATACCCACTGATAAACTTTGCCATTTGCCGCACTTTGTACTTGAATATAATTACCATTATTTACACCCACATAACTAAAGTTAACTGTATAAACAGTATCGTTTGGATTAGCTGTATAAACAAAAATCCCTTTATAAATACCTGAAGTATTGGTGCTATCTCTTCGTTTATAAAAAACGTCTGTACTATTAAACGTTGCTCTTGTGTAGCCATTGGTATATGCTTTACTCAACGTATCACCCACATTGTACAAAATTACCTTATCGGTATCAGAAAGTGTTTGTTGTAACGATTTGTTTTTGTTATCCTGTTCATCGTAATAACTAAAACCTACACGTACTTTTTTTGTTTGAATTTCTTCGTTTACAAAATAAACAGCGCGTGAGTAACTCTTTGCCGAGTATTGAAATTCCACTTCTATACGTTTATCTTTTGTAATAAGTTGTCTTGCTGTAAACGTAATTTGCCCGGAGTTATAATCAATTACGTAATCGTTTTCTTGTCCGCGCTTTAATTGTAAACCGTTTATATACACACGCTCCGTACCCGATAAAACCACAATATATAATTCATTATCTGCGCCTGTTAATCTATACGGACCTTGATTATTTTCTGTTCCAAAAATTACATTACGCGCAAAACGTCCGCCCGTAACAGCTCCTGATACGGTTGATTTTAAAACAGCACCCTTCGCAATTTCATAATCGTTCGTAAAATATAATCCTTGGGCACGTTTGTAAAAATTAAGAAAGTACCCATTGGGTTTTTGCATTTGATAATCGCCCACAATTAACTTAGATTTTTTATCTTTTAATTGAATAAAAACTTTATCAAACTCTTGCAGTTGTTGCGTATTTCCTTCGGGTTGAACAGGTATGTTGTTATCTGTAGCAGCTAAAGAAACCTCTATATCTTTAGTTAACTTACCCGAAATTTGTAGGTTTAAGTTAGAGTTTACAACCATATCCTGGTTGTTTCCAAAATTAATTCCGCGAGATATACTACCATTTTTAGTTAATCCATCCGAAGCAAAAAAATTCTGAGCATCTTTATCATTATTATATTTAATAGTAAATGGTCGTTGCGGAATACTAATATCACGCTGTAATTGTTTAATATCTTTATGATAGGCTTCTTTATCAAAATCTATGGGAAACACCTGATACGAAGCATTTATTGTGTCTAATACGATATGCTGAGCAGCTAATCGTTTGTGATTAAACACAACTATTTTTTTTTCGGGAATGATTTTATAAAGAGAGGTATCAATTAGATTTCCATTACTGTAAAGTTTAATACTTGAGGTAACTAAACTTAAAGTATCAAGTGTAAGAGTATCATTAATTGGCGCAATTTTTTTTGTACGATACAGGCTTTGCTGTCCCATCATACCAACAGAAAAAAATACTATTAAAAAAACTATAAAAAAGTAAACCCGCACAACATACTATAACGAAAAATAAATGTACAAATTGTTTGCCGAATAGTATTTAAACCCTTGATTATTAAGCATTAACCGCCAGCCTTTTTTGCTCTGTAACCAGCTTTTAGTAAAATCTGCAATACTTTATCGCGATGATCACCTTGTACAAGCACATTTCCGTCTTTTACATTGCCACCAACACCGCATTTTTGTTTTAACTCTTTACCCAATTTTTCAATCTCGTCATCACTCCCCACAAAACCCGAAACTCTGGTTAACAGTTTACCACCACCTAATCTATCTAAATGTATGCGTAAATTTTGCTGACCTGCCGTTAAAGCTTCTTCGGCATCATCATCAAAGTTATTAAACTGCAAATTACTATTGGTAGAATAAACCAATCCACCTTCGTTATCTTTTTTATTTTTTTTGCTCATGTTTTCTAAGTGTTACAAATATAATAATTAGCTAAGTAAATTTTGAGTGGTTTTTAAATGTTATTTAGTATTTGTTTCTGTTATATTTACTCTCAAATAAAAATCAATTATGAAAAAGTTAAGTATAATTCTTTCGCTTATTTTAACCATTAGCGGCTTAGCACAAGCACCTACAAATTGGCAAAGCAGAGGTATTGGTGGCGGCGGTGCTTTATTCTCGCCCTCCATTAATCCTGCAAACCATAATGAGGTTTATTTGGCTTGCGATATGGGCGAGCTTTTTCATAGCACAAATGCCGGGCAACAATGGGGCGAAGTAAATTTTGCTCAAGTGCAAGGCAATCATGATAGTTATGTGTCGTTTACCAATAACGCCAGCATACTTTACACAGTTGATTATACCAATTTTGATAGTGCAAGTTATATACGTCCTATGAAATCTATCAACGGCGGCGCAACCTGGACTGCTCTTCCAAACGACCCTTATGCATCAAATCCGGATGGAGTTATTGAGCGCTTGTTTGCTGATTATAACAACCCTAACCATGTAGTGTTAGCAGATTACAGTACAATTTATTTTTCATCTAATGGAGGCACATCTTTCAACCTAATTCATACTTGTTATTACAACGGTGCAGGTAATCATATTGCAGGCGTTTTTTTTGATGGAAACAATATATACATAGGTACTTATGATGGGATATTTTATTCTACAAACGGAGGAACATCCTTTAGTAAAATGGCTGTTACTGGTATGACTGCAAGTGAAAAAATGCTTTCATTTAGTGGTGCGCACGAAGGTAGCACAGTCCGTTTTCTTTGCTTAACATCTGATTCAAATAATGTGTATTCTGGCTTTCAATATGGCAGCGATTATAATAGTGCTTTAAAAGGTATTTATACAATGGATAATGCCAACGGAACATGGGTTTCTAAAATGGGTGGCATAAACACTACTAATGATTATCCTGTGTTTTGTGGTTTGGCAAACAATGATATTGATACAATGTATGTAGCAGGAGGTAGCAATGCCGGCAATCCCATTATAATGAAAGCCACTTTTACAACAAATTGGAGTTATGTTTTTAATACAACCAACAACCAGAATATAACAACGGGTTGGTGCGGACAAAGCGGCGATCATCAGTGGAGTTACGCCGAAGCATTTTTTGGTTTTCAGGTGTGCCCTAACAGTTCTAAAATAGTTATGGTAGGCGATTATGGTTTTGCACATATTACAAAAGATGCAGGCGTAACTTGGAATCAGCAGTATGTTTCCACAGCCGATCAAAACCCAGCTAATGCAGCTACTCCAACCGGAAAATCATATCATGGTGTTGGATTAGAAAACACTACTAATTGGCAAGTTATGTGGGCCGATTCAACGCATATTTTTTCCGCCTTTTCTGATATAACAGGTGTAACCAGTGCAGATAAAGGGCAGAGTTGGAAGTTTATTCCCGGTCTTACGCAAAACAGTACATATAGAATTGTAAAACAAAGCAGTAACGGAAACATATATGCAGCTACTTCAAACGTGCATGATATGTTTCAAAGCACACGCATTTATGATTCGCAAATTAATGGTGGTACAGGAGCCATTTATTTTTCTACCAATGGAGGCACATCCTTTTCTTTAATGCATAACTTTTCACATCCGGTTGTGTGGGTAGCTTTAGACCCAAGTAATGCAAATCGAATGTATGCAAGTGTTTTAAACGGAAGCACCAATACCGGTGGCATTTATGTTACCAATAATTTAAGTGCTGGCGCATCTGCCACCTGGATTAAAATGGCTAAGCCTCCACGCAGTAACGGCCATCCGTTTAATATAACTGTTTTAAATAACGGAGACATAGTAGCAAGTTTCTGTGCACGTAAACCAACATCGGCAGGGAGTTCTAGCTTCACCGATAGTTCAGGTGTTTATTATTACGATAACGTAAATACAACTTGGTACGACAGAAGTGATGTAGGAATGCATTATTGGACAAAAGATGTTGTTGTTGATCCAAATGATGCCACACAAAGCACTTGGTACGCAAGCGTTTTTGGCGGATGGGGAAATGTACCAAACGGAACAGGTGGTGTTTATAAAACCATTAACAAAGGTGTATCATGGACACAAATTTCAAATTCATT
>CAIXZI010000363.1 GCA_903923915.1 uncultured Bacteroidota bacterium | reverse complement strand
TTTTCATTTCAATACCTTACTATGTAAGGGTTTGGAGCTATTTTAAGTTTCACTCTGTTAAAATGGATGTTTTTTTAAATGAAGGCCGTAAAGCCAATTACTTTAACGCTGCTAAGAAAAAAACAAATTAAGTGTATTAAAATACTTTGTCTTTTGTAAACCTAAAGGCATTTCTTAAAGGAGTAATTAAAATCAAAAATAATACAAAAGGAAACATACAAATTCTATATATCTTTCTGTTAATGGTGTAAAGTTTCGGAAAAATATTTCCCAATTTTTGTAAATATAAACTTGATTGAACCGTGGCACAAACGATACGTTTTTTCTTTACAAATTCTGGTTTTAGTATGTCGAATAATAAAATAATACGCGTCTCATCTGAATGATTCCAAGCTTCATGTGTGTAAGCATCAATAAATCCTACAACTTTTCCTTCTTGCCATCCCCTCACTTCTTCTTTAACTTTTAAAGCGCATATAGGTGCTGTTGACGGAATTTTTAAGCCAAGATGGCAACGTATTATTGCATTTGTATCGCCAAAATGCGGCTTTATGTTTGATTGAGGTTCTAATAAATTAAAACTTACAAGTGTTACATTAGGTATGGCATTTAAAAGTGCCATAGTTTTTTTAAAATGTTTTTGTTTCTTATAGTTGTTTAAGCCCCACACACGCAACCCTTGCACTTTCCAACTTGCCTGTTTTTCAACCATTACGGTATTAAAATGCGTTTTTAATTGATTGCGCTTTAAATAAGCTTCTAATTCGTTTAAAACAACTTGATAATTTAATTCCAACTCTGTTATACCAGTAATACTACTAACATCAGCATAAGGCTTTTCCTTACTATTATACTCGTTTTTTGTATAAAGACTAAACCAAAGTAAATTAGCACTCATGTATCTTTATTTTAAAAATTTATACACTGTATTTCTTACCGGAATGGCTAAATAAGCAAATGGAATTAAAATTTTGCCCACTATTTTTTGCAACCACATAGGCGATTTATACAAAACCTTAAACGTCTCGGCCAGTTTTTGTAAAAACAAACCTGCAAGCACGGTGCTACAAACCCACCTTTTTTTGTCTATAAATTCTTCTCGTACAATATCAAACAAAAAAATATATCTGTTTTTATCAGTGTTGTTTATGGCTTCGTGGTTGTTGGCATCTACAAAAACCAACAGCTTGCCTTGCTCCCAACTGCGCCACTCCTCGCCCACTCTAAAACCACAATGGGGTATGGTACCCGGTATGCTTAAACCCAAATGGCATCTAAAAATACCGTTTGTATCTCCGCAATGCGGAACAATATGACCTTTGGGCTCTAACAAATTAAAAGAGGCCGAAACCAAGCCGGGTACAGATTTCATCACTTCTAAAGTCTTCGGAAAATATTTGTGATGTTCGTATATTTCAACATCCCACCATTTTAAGGAGATGGTTTTCCAGGTATTTGCCTCGGCCACCATCGATGTATTAAAATAGCTTTCTAATGCGTGTGCTTCTAAGTATTTTTCAAGCTCTTGGTTAATTACCTCAAAATTATCGGTAATTAGTTTAGAAAAATGATAATCATCAGGATTAAAAAAGTTAGGTTCGTT
>CAIXZI010000362.1 GCA_903923915.1 uncultured Bacteroidota bacterium | reverse complement strand
TTTTCGTCTGAAAAGTATAACTTAATTGGATTTGCAGATATGAATGATAATGGAACAAATTATGTTTGGGCTCCCGATATTGATTTAGTTAATAATCCACCAAAATCACAATACCGTATTTTTATTTTCGAAAAAAAGCAAAATAGCGTAGATTCCCTAAAAAAATAGTCCCTACAATATGAAAAAAATTTCGGTAGTAATACCTGTTTATAATAACGAAGGTTCGTTAAAGATTCTCTATGATAAAATTGCATCAACAATTAAAGGCTACAACGCTTCTTTCACTTATGAACTTATTTTTATAAATGATGGATCAAAAGATTCTTCATTTGATATTTTGGTAAATTTAAAAAATAACGATTTTGGAGTAACCATTATTAATTTTTCTCGCAATTTTGGGCAGCTAGCTGGCATTTTAGCAGGCTGGAAACATGCAACTGGAGATGCTGTTATAACCATGTCGGCAGATTTACAAGATCCTCCAGAGCAAATAGCCATCATGTTACAAGAGTGGGAAAATAATCATGAAGTTGTTGTAAATTATCGAGAATTGAGAAACGATGGTTTTTTTGAGTCTATTACTTCACGAATCGCTTATAAATTATTTAGATATTCCATACCAAATTTACCAAAAGGTGGCTTTGATTATAGTTTAGTTGGTAGATCTGCTATGGATGCTATCAATTCATTCACCGAAAAATATCGGTTTCCACAAGGAGATATTTTATGGGTAGGATTTAATGTAAAATATTTGCCTTATACCCGATTAGAAAGGATACATGGTAAATCAGGATTTACTTTTGTAAGGCGATTTGGCGATTTTATGGCAGTATTTTTTAGTGTTAGTTATTTTCCAATTCGTTTAATGTCGTTTATTGGCTTTTTAACAGCAGCATCAGGTTTTATTTTTGCTACCTCAATATTTTATGCGTTTTTAATTCATAAAACACCATTTGAAGGCTGGGCGCCAATTATGATGACTCTTTTAATTATTGGCGGGTTATTAATGATTATGTTAGGAATAATTGGCGAGTATATTTGGAGGATTTATGATGAAATAAAGCACAGACCAAACTATATCATAAAAGAAATACTAACCAAAAAATAATTGGAAAATCGAATTTTTTACTAGTATTTAGTTATAGTTAAAATAGTTAAGTTTTTTATAAAAAAAATGATGAAAAATTGATTTTAGCAATGAAATTAAAGAAAAAGGGTATTTTAGCATAAATTAAAAAATGTACTTTATATAAATCAGTTTTAAATCATTGATAAAATACTTTTTAACCCCCTAAAAGATAACTAACTAATTATGGAAAATAATACCAAAAATACTGTTCAATCTTTTGCAGATGATAAAATTGTTCATGGTATGGATTGGAAAGCGGGGGAGTTAAAAGATATTGATTATTCTAATTACCGAAAATATCAATATGATTTAATTGGAAAATATATTGGTAAAGATATTTTAGAAATTGGCTCTGGCGATAGAAGTTTTACAAATCAAATTGTAAAACACAACCCTTCTTTTGAACGAATTGTTTCAATTGAGCCATCACAAACATTATTAGAAATATTTAAAGAAAAGTATAAATTTCCTGAAAACGTAACAATTACTGGAGAAAATTTATTTGATTTAACTCCCGATACACATGGACTATTTGATACCATAATATTTATTCATGTATTAGAACATGTTGAAAAAGATAGAGAGGCCTTAACTCATATGTATTCCTTGTTAAAACCGGGTGGAAAAATATTAATTGAAGTGCCTGCAATGCCTTCATTGTTTTCTGTACACGATAAAATGTTGGGGCATTATAGGCGATACAACAAAACCAATTTTAGAGCAATGGTAGATGAGAACTTATATAATATAAAAAAAATGTGGTTTCAGGATGCTATAGGAATGGTTGGATCCTTTTTGTTTTTTAAATTAAAAAAAATAGAATTAAAGTCAGACAAAGGGGTTGATTTAGCTAAAAATCAAGGTGTTATTTATGATAAGTATTTAATTCCTTTTGAGAAGTTTTATGAAAAATTTATTACGTTGCCATTTGGATTAAGCCTTACAGGGATTTTAGAAAAGAAATAATATGATTAATGTTAC
>CAIXZI010000361.1 GCA_903923915.1 uncultured Bacteroidota bacterium | reverse complement strand
TAAATAAGAGAGTGAGGTAGGTAAAAAAGGTAAGGTAGAAAACGCAAGATTACTATTATTATTACAACTTAAATGTAAAAGAGAGTTAGGTAAAGTAGGCAAGTTAGTTAAACCATTATAACTACAATCTATGTAGGTAATTGAATTCGGCAAAACAGGAAGGTTTCCTAAATATGTCTTTTTACAATTTAAATATGTTAATGATTTAAAATATTGGACACCGTTAAGATTAAATAATTGTCTATGTGAAACATTAATAGAATGTGTTGTTGTAGTAACTAATATACTGGTGGTATCCATTTGGTTGCCATTCATAGCAGCAGGTATGATGCTTTGTAAGTATGTAACAAAGCTTGTATCTGTAATAGTTACAAATTGTGCTTTTATACTTGTAAAACTCAGTAAAGCAATAAAAAGGGGGATTAATTTTTTCACGGTATTTAATTTATACAAATCAAATATACAAAACCCTGAGTCAAAAAGTTAGAAACTTTTTTAACGGTCGATTTTAACAAAAAAACGGTAAGGCTACTTAATACCCCAATTTAGCCCTAACCCTTGCCAATACAGGGTTAGCAATAGTAGCAGCCTTAGCAGCACCATTTTTTAATTCAATCTCAACTTCAGAAGGATTTGCCATTAAATGGTTGTATGTTTCTCTGGCTTTGGCAAATTTAGCTAGTAACACTTCTAATAATGCGGTTTTTGCATGGCCGTACCCAAAGTTTCCGGCAAGGTATTTAGCGCGCAACTCTTCTGTTTGGACAGCGGTGCCAACTAATTTATATAAATTAAATACATTACAAGTATCCGGGTTTTTAGGCTCTTCCATTGGGGTTGAGTCTGTAATAATACTCATCACCACTTTTTTTAATTCTTTTTCAGGAAGAAAAATATTAATAAAGTTGTTGTATGATTTACTCATTTTTTGTCCGTCGGTACCCGGCACAATCATTACGTTTTCTTCAATTTTGGCATCAGGCACTACAAATGTTTCGCCATATAAATGATTAAAACTATTGGCAATATCTCTGGTAATTTCAAGGTGTTGCAACTGGTCTTTACCAACCGGAACTATATTTGCATCATACAATAAAATATCGGCGGCCATTAAAACTGGGTAGGTAAATAAACCTACGTTTACATCGCTTAAACGGTTAGATTTATCTTTAAAAGAATGTGCATTTGCCAACATCGGGAAAGGCGCATAGCAGCTTAAATACCAGGTTAATTCGGTTACCTGCGGCACATCGCTTTGGCGATAAAGAATATTTTTTTTTGTATCAAAGCCCAAAGCAATCCATGCTGCAGCGGTTGCAAGGGTACTGTTTTTTCTAAATTCAGCATCTTTTACCGTTGTAAGCGAGTGTAAATCAGCTATAAAATAAAGCGATTGATTATCACTTTTATTACTCATTTCTATGGCTGGAAGCATAGCTCCTAAAATGTTGCCTAAGTGTGGTATGTTGGTGCTTTGTACACCTGTTAATATGCGTGCCATTATATCAAGTTAAAATTCAAAAAGTAAAATTTATAAGTCATTTTAAATTTCAGATTTTTATTTAGGGAAAATACTATTTCCTCCCTGATTTGTTCTGTTAATTAATCCGTTACTTACTTCTACCTCAATGCCGTTGGTAAGCCATTTAAACACTTTATCTAAATTAAAATCTTCGGGTTCAAATTCAAAAAACAAACCTATACGCAGCGGATATACATTGTTACCCACCGCAAATTGGTCATCATTATTAAAACTAAAAATATCAGCGGTATACGTTATTTCTTTCGTTATGCCGTTTATTGTTAGTTTGGCTTTTCCGGTAAAATCCTTTTGAATTTCGTTATCATTATCCGAAAAACTTAAGTTACTGATGGGAAAATTTCCTCTAAAAAAAAGAAATTGTTGTCCCATGTTTGCAATGGCAGAATCTAATCGGTCTTCATCTGTTATAATCGTAGATAAATCCAGCTTCAAAGCAATTTCTCCGTTGGTTTCATTAGCCTGCACAATACCCGCAATGCTGCTGGCGTACCACATGCTATCTTTCATTTCAGTATTTATTCTTACCCTGGATGGATATAAACTTTGCGCCTTTATTTGTTGGCAAAAAACAAAAGTTAGAAGAAAAATTATGGTTGTTGTTAGTTTCATAGTTACAATATAAATCCAACTTTTTCTGCCGGATAAGCATTAAATGTTCCAATAGCTTTGGCAATTACTTTATCTCTATTGATTGCTTTTATCGTGCCACTTACTATTACAATACGGTTGCCCTTTTGTTCTATAACAGATTCTCCACTAAGTTCATCGCCAACCAAAGCTGGGTTTAAATAGTTTATTTTAAACTCTACGGTAGATACTATTTTAAACTCCTCACAGGTAAGCGATAAAGCCGCCACGCCAAGCACCGCATCCATCATAGCAGCTGTAACACCACCGTGTGCTGTATGTGGCGTTGCCAAATGTTTTTCGGTTATAGTTAGGGTATGTTTTACCACACCGGGTTCTAAAATGGTGAAATTTAAGCCCAGCTCTCTGCCAAAATTATTAAACTCAATATATTTTTTTATAATTGGATGCATCATAATTGTGCTGCAAATATACTTTACTTATCTTTGTGGTAAATAAATTTTATGCGCACAGGAACTGTAAAATTTTTTAATCAAAAAACTAAGTTTGGTTTTATTATAGATGATGAAACCAAAAAAGAATATTATGCCCACGCCAAAAATATGGAAGGCGAAGTTACTGCAAACGACCATGTAACTTTTGAGCTAAAACCGGCTGCCAGAGGTGAAGAATGTATAAACGTAAAAAAAATAACGGGTACTAACTAAAGGTATGGAAACCACCAAACGTAATGCTCGGGTGGTTTTGGCACTTGTTTTTGTTGCTTTAATAGTATCTCTTTTTTTTAGCCGAAAATTAAATTTTAGTTACGATTTTGAATCTTTTTTTCCGGATAACGACCCGGCTCTACCCTTTTTTAAGCAATATCGACAAGCCTTTGGGCATGATAACGAGTTTGTGCTTATTGCCCTTCAAAATGATAAAGGTATTTTTAAAAAAGATTTTCTTACCAAAGCAGATACACTTGCCAAACAGTTAAAAAAACTACCTTTTGTAGAAGATGTTGTTTCGCCAAGTAATTTAAAGCGTACATCACTGCAGGGCTTTGCGAGTGTACAAACTCCCCTACTCCATTCTCAAAACGAAGATTCATATGCAACTGATTCTGCCTACATTTATAAATCAGTTCAATGGAAAAACAATTTTTTTTCGAGCGACACCAAATCTATTTGCATTTATGTAAAAACAAAAGATGGCTTATCTAAAAAGAAATCAGACACGCTGGCTGCTTCTATTCAGCAAGCTATAACTAATCTGCAATTTGATTCTTACCACGTTGGCGGTAGAATTTTTGCTCAAGCTGTTTTTTTAGAAAAACTACAAAAGCAATTCTTCTTATTTATCCTTATTTCAGCTGTATTTGTCATTCTATTGCTTTGGTTTACGTTTAAAAGCATACAAGCTGTTTTGCTGCCGCTATCATTAATTGTAATTAGTAACATTATCACGTTTGGCATAATGGGAGCGCTTAACAAGCCTATTGATATTATGACTGCCATGATACCCACCATGATTTTTGTAGCAGGTATGAGCGATGTAATTCATTTTTATACCAAGTATAACGATGAAATTAACGCAGGCAATAATCAAAAAGACACCCTAAAACTTATTTTTAAAGAAGTAGCTCAACCAACTTTTTTAACTCTAATATCAACTGTAGTAGGCTTTTTAACGCTATGTTATTCGGGCATAAAACCCGTTAGAGATTTTGGAATTTACACTTCGGTAGGTATTGTGGTGGCGTTTATTTTAACATATACTTACTTACCTGCCATGCTTAATTTATGGAAAGGCATAGTCAATTTTAAAACGGATAAAAAAGAATCTAAACTTGATGCCAACTCACATAAATTATTCTTTTGGGTCATACGCCATGGTAAACAAATTAGCTTAATTACCTGTTTAATTATAGCAGTTTCGGTATGGGGTTTATTTAAAATTACACCAAACCAAAAACTATTAGATGACCTATCTGACAAAGAACCCGTAAAACAAGATTTTATGTTTTTTGAAGAACATTATGGTGGTGTTCGCCCCTTAGAAATTGATGTTACCGTAACTGATAAAAATAAAACACTATGGAGTTTTGATTTGATGAAACAGATAAACCAAGTTGATAGTTTTGTTACGCAAACTTATAAGCCCGGATTTTTAGTATCGCCAGTAAGTCTTGTTAAATCTGTCAATGAAGGATATGATGATATTTATTTACTACCAAATGATACGGGAGATTATAATCGTGATGTAAAATTTATTCTTCAAAACAAAAACCGAAAAGAATTTAAAAAATTAGTTACAGTTGATGGAAAACGTAGCCACATAAGCGGCAAAATAAAAGATTACGGCAGCTTAACTGTTGATGATTATAACCAACAACTTACCAATTTCATTAAACTAAATACGGATACTAACACCGTAAAATTCACCATAACAGGTACAACCAACCTTATTGATTTAAACAATAAATACTTAGTGCAAAACACCCTGCAAGGCCTACTAACAGGCATTTTAGCTTTAGCCTTACTTACATTTATTATTCATCGTTCTTTTAAAATGGTAGTCGTATTTTTAATTCCTAACGTGGTACCTTTAGTAATAATGGCAGGCATTATGGGCATTTTTGGTATTCCGTTAAAAGCAAGTACAGCCATTTTCTTTTCTATTGCCTTTGGTATAGCAACTGATGATACCATACATTTTATATCTCGTTTTAAATTAGAGTTAAAGAAAAATACTTCTCCTCTACGAGCCTTTAAACATACCTACGCAGAGACTGGCAAGCCCGTTTTTTTAACCACTTTAATTTTATTAGGCGGTTTTGTAAGCTTAATATTATCAGATTTTGAAAGCATACGACTGTTTGGTTTACTTACCTGTTTAACCCTACTGGTGGCTCTTTTATGCGAAATTGTTTTATTGCCTGTGCTATTAATGTTACTGTTTCGAAAAAAGAAATAAATTTATGATATAATGAAACAAATCAAACTTGTCATATTTTTATTTCTACTGTCTTCCTTTTTAAAGGCACAAACCGAAAATCAAAATTGCGATACGATTTATCTTACTAATGGTCAAACTTATTATGGTAAAATAACTATAATGGGTAAAAGGGTCATTAAATGTATAAAGTGCTATACAAACAACCCACATATTGTTACTATTTACCGAGCAGATATTATAAAAGTAAACTCAGGTAAAGTTGCCTATGGTCTAGTAAAATCAATCGACACAATTAAATGCTTGCATATTGGCATTATACCTTATCAATTTTTAACCAGAAGCTCCGGCATTTATTTTAGATACGATTTTAAAAAATTATCTTTAGAATATAGGCCGACTTATACATACGCTACAAAGCTAGAACCAAATGAATTCTCATTGTATCACTATGATAATTTCTTTTTTCAAGGCCTAAACAATTCATTTATATTTTATTTTCCTACGCAAAAAAAAATCCAAGTAGGGTTAATACTCTCTTACAAATATTGGTGGCATGGTAAAGAAGTTATCGACAATGATAATTCTGTGATTTCTGGTAAAGATGCAGATTTACATCTTAGTGAAATCAGGTCTACAGTTATGAATGGCTTTGGTGCTGGATTAGAATTTACAACCTATCAAAAAATATATAAAAAATTTGATTTTAATTTTTTTTGGGGCGCAGCTCTAACTTATTTTAACTCTTATTCGCACGTGTACTCTTTAAATTATGTTAACTGGACTTTTGCAGGAAGCCATTTTTTACCATCAACCTACCCATATACCGAAACTAAAAGCAGATTATATTTTAACCTTACTTGTGGCTTTAAACTTGGGTTTAAAAAACCATTAAAGAAATAAGTTTGTCATGCTCGAAAACTTCAAACAATATTTTCAAAAAAATGCGCAGATAAGCGATGAGCAATTTGCTCTCTTATCCAAAAACCTGAAAAGCGAAAAAATAGCCAAGCATACAATTCTTTTAGAACCGGGCGAAATTTGTAAACATTCTTTTTTTGTAGATAAGGGTTTACTACGTTCTTATACTATTAATGAAATAACAGGTAAAGAACACATAATCCAATTTGGGTCTGAAAACTGGATTGTAAGTGATAGAAGCAGTGCTTATTTTAATGAACCTTCTGATTTTTTTATTGATGCCATAGAAGATTCAACGATTGTATATGTCGACAAAGAATTTACCGATAAAGCTGCCGAAATTAGTCCACTATTCAGGCAATATAATGAGAGGGCCCTTCATAATCATATCCGTCATTTACAAAAGCGTATTAACTTATTATTAAGCGCCAGTGCCGAGCAGCGTTATATGGATTTTATAAAATTGTATCCAGATATTATACT
>CAIXZI010000360.1 GCA_903923915.1 uncultured Bacteroidota bacterium | reverse complement strand
TTTTTATTAATTTTTGTTTTTAGTGCTTGCTTCTTAGAAGCACAAACCATAGAAGGCACTAACGATTGTACGTATAGCAAAGAAATTGTTATTCCGTTTAATTATTCGTCAACTAACGTTGCAGTTAAAACCAAACACCACCTAAATCAAACTGTTTTTTACAGTTACAGAGACCAGTTTTCTTATTGGTACCGGATTGTGGTAAAAGAAAATGCAACCCTACGCTTTAAAGTAAATGCCATTAACGATAGCGATGAGTATGCAGTTTATGTTTACCAATATAACTTGCCCGATTTTTGCGATAAGGTTTATTATAAAAAAGTTAAACCGGCAAAAGCTTCTTTTTTTACAGGAAGCGGTTCGAAAGAAAACCCGTATGATTTAAGCGAAAAATCCTTTGAAGCAAAAAAAGATAACGTGTATTATCTTTCAGTTTTAAATACCTCTTTAAACAATTGCGGACACAATTTTTATCTAATAAATGATAAAGACACTTTAAAAGTAAAAGCTTTGCACCTGCCTTGTAAGCGAGATTTAGCGAGCCTTCCGGTAAAAGATATTTCTGTAAAGACTACGCCTATAAAAAAAGATACGGTTGTTGCTTCTTTAAAAATGCCTCCTGTTATTAAAAAAGATTCGGTTAAAACAGATAGTTCTGTAACTTCAAAATTCACCCTTATTTGCTCAGTAAAAGACATTCAGAAAAAAACACGTATTGATGCCAAACCTCTAATAATAAATCAGGCAACCAAAGAAGAAATTACTGTTACAAAAACAAGTGATGGCGAGTGGACTTGCGCTGTTGAAAAAGGAAAAACCTATAAAATAAAATGTACTGCTTTTGGATATAAAAATGCCGAGCAAAGTATGACTATAAATCATGTTTTAAGCACCATGAATATAGGGCTTGAGTCTCTTAAACAAGGAGATAATTTTGTAATGAAAAGCATTTATTTTTATCCAAATACATACGCTTTAAAAAAATCATCCTTACCCGAGTTACAAGAACTCTTGCAATATTTATCAAACAACGAAAATGTTAGCATAGAGATACAAGGGCATAGCAATGGAGACCACCGTATTGCTAAAAATAAAGCCTACAGTACACTTAGCGAAGAATGGAACTTTGAAGGAAGTGCCAAAAATCTTTCGCAAAAACGTGCCGAAGCCATTAAAAAATATTTAGAAAGTAATGGCGTAAAAGCTGAAAGACTTGAAGCAAAAGGCTATGGAGGTAAAAAGCCCATTGTAAAAGATCCGCAAACAAATGAAGAAGGTCAATTAAATATTAGGGTAGAGTTGGTTATTTTAAAGAGCTAATTATTTCTTCTCTAACTTAGCTGCTTCGGGTAAAGTTATTTTCTTTCTGTCGTAAGAAGCTACCACAAAAGCATCTGCTAAACCTATACTTTTTACATACGCTTTTGCCTGTTGCGCATCGGCTATTTTTTCAAACATGCCAATAGAATATGAAATGCCTCCACCCGGTATGGTTCTACCCATAATGGGTGTTAATCCCCTAAAAATTTCGCCCACATTTAATTTTTTGTAATACCCTATTTGTACTTGATATACCAAACCCATTGGTAATTCGGCATCCAGTTGTATTTCTTTATCCCACTCGTCAGCGGGGCGTTTCATGCTTTTAGAAAAAACAGTTTCTTCAGGTTTAACTTCGGCACTTTTGCTTTTATCTCGCTTATCAATTTGGGCATTTAAACTATCTAATTTTACTTTTGCATTTTTATCTTTCAGTTCAAGCTGAGCTTCTTCTTTTTCTATTTTTTTAATTTCTTGTTTAATTTTTTCAGCTTTAGCAGGGTCTTTAACAGTTTTAAGTTCTGCTGTTAATTTTAAAACTTCTTTTTTATCTTCTTCTGTTTTTTCATGTAAATGTTCATCTAAAAGCGCAAATAAGGTTTGATCTATATCTAATTTAGTGGGTTGTTTAGGCTGCGCATTAACTATAGGTATTTCTTTTTTATCTTCTTTTACTTTGCAATCTTTAAAATAAAACGAAGCATGGTATGCATCAGTTGTAGTATTTCCGGCATAAAAAGTTGCTTGTTTAGCTACATCTTGCTTCATGTTTGCATCTGTTGTTTTACTATATGCCTTAAGCAGTTTATAAGAACGTTTTGCAAATTTTTTAGCGATATTAGCATAATCTAAAGCCATTAATTCTGAATCGGATGCCAAAATAATAGCAGAATCAATAGCGTTAATTGATTGTTCGATAGATAGAATAGCGCTATCAATATTTTTTGCCGCTAAACTTTTACTGTTAACAAAAAACGCCAGTTTAGAATACGTATATGATTGGTTAGCCAGCTGAGCCCCTTGAATTACATACTCTCTCGATAGACAACTTGCTTCTTTTTGCGAGAAACAAATAACCGGCGCAGATAAAACTAAAAAATAAATGGCAAAAAAACGTAGATGTTTGTTCATATCAATTAAGTTTTAAAAGTAATAAAAACATACCAAACTTGTGTATTTTAAAAAAAAGTTGCATATTGCAGGGTCTTATGGTGCGTATGAAGAAAATAGTAGCGTTAAATAAATTTAATTTCAAAAAAACTAAACTAATAGTAGTTGCTTTTTTGTTTTTTAATGTTTCTTTATTTTCTCAGGTTATCCCTGTTACAAACGATACATCAACTTGGATAAACTCAGACCATACACCAGAAAACCTGATGGGTTTAAAAAAGGGTTGGTTTGCAGGTGCTGATTTTGGCAGTAATTTATTTTATGGTGATGTAGCTTTATACAACAACTTTCCGAAATTTAAAGATTTTGGTAAAAGTTTTGGCTCTGGTTATAGTTTTTATGGTGGTAAAAAGTTTAAATGGGGATTAGCAGCCGAAGCACAATTATTTAAAGGCACTTTACAAGGACAAAAAGTAGCACCTCCTTTATATCAGCGTTATTTTAAAGGGGATGTGATGAATTATTCTATAAACCTTAAATATAATTTATCGCAGCTTTTATTTAGAAACAAACAGGATAGAAAATTTTATAACCGTTTAGGTTTGTTTGCTACGGTTGGTTTTGGACAAGCTTTTTTTAGAAGTCGTTTATATAAATTTGTTGGTAGTAATTGGTATCTAGAAAAAACAACCGGTTATAGCAGTTCGGGTATAGATAGTGCTGGTCAGCACAGTGCAGGCGGTTTAGTAGTTAATAAGTCTAAAATGCAAAGTGCTTTTATTTTACCCGTAGGCGGAAAAATTAATTTTAAATTAAATAAGAAAACAGACATAGTTTTTGATTTGTATTATGTAACTGTTTTTTCAGATTTATTAGATTCTTGGTCTAGAAGCTGGAGTCATAGAGATAAATATTTTTATACAGGTGTTGGGCTTTGTTATAATTTTGGCCGAGGAGATGATGATGAAGTGCCGGAAAATCAACGAATATTAAGACCTAAGCCTAAAAAAGCAAAAGCAACCGAATCTTCTGATGATAGTGACGTAAAAATGTCGGGTAGCTCTACGCAAAGAAGAAGCTTATTTAAAAGAAAAGATAATAAAGAGGATAAAGATCTTGAACTAAAGTTAAAGCTATACGAAATACAGTTAAAGCTTTTTGAAATGCAGTTTATGACAAAATAATATTTGATTTTACATAATAAAAATGCCTTGAAAATTTATTTCAAGGCATTTTTATTTAAGATACATTTTACTTCCATATCTTAAAATTCAACTGAAATTTTTTCTGTTGAATTAACGAACGCCAATCAATAAATAAAAGAGCGCTAAGCAAAAGTAGCCCCACCGCTAAGCTTGTAATTGATTTCCATGATAATGCCCCTTCTAACAAACCCTTTGTATTATCTGAAGCGTATTTACCTAAATGCACCGCAATTGCATCACTTGTAAATTTACCAATAAAAAAAGCAGGTATAATGTATAAGGCTTTTAATCTTGCCATACCTGCCGCTAAAAATAACGGGGTAGTTGGAAGTGGCAATAAAGAATAAGAAAGTATTACCAGCTGACTTTTCCACCCTTTTTCTTTCATTTTTTTTCCAAGAAACTGTACATCTTCATTTTTTGCAGGTTTAAAAATTTTCCCGGCTAAAAACGGAATATATAAAGTAACAAT